>JADJYT010000002.1:0-300000 GCA_016719635.1 Sphingobacteriales bacterium
TTTATGTTATAATTGGACTATTTGCGTTATTGTGCAATAAAGCACCCTTTAATGGAACTATCAGAAAAGGATATCCTATTGTGGAAAATAATGGCCCTTATGGATCTGAAATGTTTGGTTATAAAACAATAAATATTTTCACTTCTAGAGGTGATGAATACAGTCGTCCATTTTATGATAAAACAACAAAAAGTTTTTGGCCTATTACAACTCCAATTGTAAAATACTTTAATTCAAAACCTGATAAAAATGGATATTATTATGATCCACAAGGTTATTCTATTTATCGATTTGAAGGTGGGTATGCATTCTTTGGTATTTTTAATGGCTTTGATTATTTTGAATTCTTTGTTTATCTATTTTTATTACTAGGATTTATTTATATACCTAAAATATGGTAAAAATATTTGTTTATATAGTGTACTCTCTCATTTCGCTTGAAGAATAGAAACCTGCTCATAACAAAAAATTGGCAATAGTTGTGGTAGATTTGGTAAATTAAGTTTTGTATATTATATTTAATTTGTAAATAAGTGCTAGTTTGTGCTAAACATGCACAACCATCGCCAATTTTCAACCGTTAGCTGATATTTTATGACGACACACCAACACTACATACAATACCATAACGCAGACAGATTAGGTAATTATCCGACACCTAAAACTGACTTCAAAACCAGCATTGACTTGTTGACGCTTGACAACAGCGTTAAATATGAAGCACAGTTTTACACTTCGAAAAAACTTGTAGAAAAAGCAGTTGACAGTTTTGTTTTTAATCGTTGGCAAGACAGAAAAATCAAAAATATTATTTGTGGTCATACTTTAGAATTGACGACTTTACAAAAGACCAAAATAAATATTACAACGTAAACGGGACTGGTTTTGACTTTCAGAAACCTATTTTACTAAATGACCTTGACAACTTTACAAACTTTAGAAATTTTTGTGGGAATTTTGGTATTGGTTTTCAAAATATTGACAAACACGTTTTCTGTTCGACCTTAATTTCATTGGCAGACCAAACCAAACTCGACATTCCGACAAATACAAATGTTCCAAACATTGCGGACGACTTAAAACTTGCACTAAAGCGACTTAACGAAAAAATGCAAAATGTTAGTCCAGAGAAAAGAATGGCAGAAGTTGAGCAGACTTTGCGTAAGGACAAACAAATTGTTGACCTATTCAAAAAAGTAAATAAATATAAATGTCAGTTTCCAGATTGCGACTCGTTAGTAATGACAGCTGACGGAACTAATTATGTTGAAGTTGCTCATATAAAACCAGTTAATCAAGGCGGACAAAGTGTTCTTGGAAACATAATCGTTTTATGTCCAAATCATCATAAAGAATTTGACTACGGTGTTTTAAAAATAGACGTGCAAAAGGAAAATTTATTACAAGGACAGTTGAACGGAAAGCCCTTTCAAATCGAAACAGAATGAAAAAAACATCAGCTAACAGCACATTTGCAATAGGCGGGGTTTCGTGCTCCGCAGACAGTTCAGTGGTAGCAAAAAGTTTTGTGCTCCGCATAAAGTTCAGTGGTAAAAATCCCGCCCATCGCAAATCTGCAAAACGTTATAAGCAACTCTAACGACAGCAAAGTAAACAATGACATTTCCATTTTCAATTAAATATTCAGCTCGACTTAACAATCATTTTTCCATTGATAGAAAAGAAGAAACATTTAAATTTATAGAAGCCTTTATAACGAATAAAACAGGTGACGAAATAATTATCGAAGACGATAAGTTGACTTTTAAGTCTAAATTTTTCAAAGACAGGTGGAACATCAATATTCTTGTTCCTATAGAAAAGGAGTTTTAATATTATTGACAAAGGAGATAGATATATATTGACTTATGAATTTTATATGTATCATCTCTTTATAGCGGTGACAATTATGTCTACATTTATTGCGATATTTTCTCAACAAGTTTGGGTTGGAATACTTTGCTTCTTATGGTTAGGTGGAATGAACTGGTTGATTGCAATAATTAGACATAAAATGATGCTTAACGAAATAACAAAGGAAATAAACAACCAAATTAATCGACCAAATGAATATGCACAAAAGAGCTGCTTATAACAAAAAATTGGCGTTAGTTGTGGCTCATTTGGAAAAGCAAATAATAAATAATAAATTTAGTTTGAAGGTTGATTTCGGTTAGTGCTAAACACGCACAACCAACGCCAATTTTCAACCGTTGGCAGTAATGCTACGAGAGACCACAAACTAATAACATTCATGGAAAAGTAGAATGACAAAACTTTTTATACATACCTGAACTTTTGGAGGAAAGCATTGAAGTTATTTCATTATATTAATTTTAGCAATTCCTACATTTTTCGTTTGGCGTTGGATATTTAGAAAGTACATTGAAGACAAAAAGAAACAAAACATTGCAACTTGGACAGCAACTCTAATTGCAACACCAATAATTTATGTTGGACTTGTAATGCTCTGGATATTTAGTATTAGCTACTACCCTTCAAACGACTTTGACAAACAAAAATGGCTTGGCGATAAAAAAAAAGATATGAACTTTCAGAAGAAATAATTGAAAGCAAAATGCTAATCGGAAAAACCAAAGCAGAAGTTAAACTAATACTTGGAGACGAAGAAAATTTAGAAAATAATGACTTGTGAATTACTATTTAGGTTACAGACCACAATTATTCGGAATTGACCCAGATGTACTGACATTGAATTTAAAGATGGAAAAGTTATTAAAGTTTCTCAACACCAAACCTAACGACTAATGAAGCCAATTCAAGAACAAATATTTCCATATACAAACCTTGTATTAGTAAGTATTTCAAACATTTTAGTCTTTTGGACTTGGTATAATATTGCAACAGCAACCTGTGATACAATGTTTATGGGACTTTTGTTAATTCCTTTATTTTTTGTAACAATTTACTATTTGGGACTTTTGATTTGGGCTTATAGATTACTTAAAGCACAGACAGACAAGAATCAAATAAAAATTTAACCTTATTATTTATTAATGTAATTCCGATGATTTTAATATATAAACTGACAACATAAAAGAAGCACTACTGCCAACATTGGTTTTGCGTCAGTGTGGCTTTTGTACTAGGCTGAACATTTGTACTTTCTATTAGCTTTTGTACTAAATTTGAACTTTAGTGCTTTCTATTCCACACCGAACGCAAAGCCAAAACCGTTATCGGTCAGCTTAAAAGACGACAGTAAAACATAATGACAGACTTCAAAACATACTACAATTCAAAATTTCGAGACGACATAAATTCGTTTTTCTCGACAATTCCTGATGAAAGTAGGTTTCACGAAGACAATCAAAACAAATTGACATTTTCAATTCAGTATGAACGATTAACACCTTCGTTTGACCACTTAAAATTTCTTGACAAGGATGGACAAGAATATTTTGGAGTAGCACTCTTTTTTACTGTTCTGACAGATATGGTTTGCTTTTCTCACTTCAAACCTTACTACAATAATTTTAAAAGTTTGACACGATACCCAAAATTCATAGGAAATTGTCCGGGCGGTTGTAATTTCCATTATCACCCAAGCGACATTTTTTTTGCAATGAATAAAGGTCGTTCAGCACAAGAACCTCATTTGATTTTCTTTGACAAGTTTATTGAAGCAATAGAAACAATGAGAAATGAAACAGTTGATTTTTTCAAAGACCATTTAACCGAAATAGACGGTGAGACTTTTTGGAACAAGTGTAAAAATGAGTTTCCCTATAAAACAGACAAAATATGATACCAGACTATCAATCCTTAATGCTTCCTTTACTTAAACTTGTTTCAGACAAACAGGAACACAAATACAGAGACCTAATTGAAAAATTGGCAATCGAATTTCAAGTAACAGACGAAGAGCGGAAAGAACTTTTAGCAAGTGGTAACCAAGCAATTTTTGACAACAGAGTTGGTTGGGCAAAAACATATTTAAAAAAAGCTGGACTTCTCGACTCTCCAAAACGTGCGACATTTGTAATTACTCAAATTGGGCTTGACACTTTAAAGAAAAATCCTGACCGAGTTGACGCTAAATATTTAAGACAGTTTCCAGCTTTTTTAGAGTTTCAAAATGCTTCACGTAAGGACAATGAAACAGAAGAAGAAACAACTGTAATTGCAGTTAGTGAACAGACACCTGAAGAAAATCTTGATAAAGCATATCAACGAATTAGAAAATCATTGGCATCCGAATTACTTCAAAATGTAGTTGACCTCTCACCGACATTCTTTGAACGACTTGTAGTTGAACTATTAGTAAAAATGGGTTACGGTGGTTCAATAAAAGACGCAGGAAAGGCAATTGGAAAAAGCGGTGATGAAGGTATAGACGGAACAATAAAGGAAGACAAATTAGGGCTTGACATTATCTACATTCAAGCCAAAAGGTGGAAACCTGGCAACGTAGTTGGACGACCAGAACTTCACAAGTTTGTTGGTGCTTTGGCTGGACAAGGAGCCAAAAAAGGCATCTTCATTACAACATCAAATTTTACAAAAGAAGCGTTGGACTATACTCCGAAAAACGAAACTAAAATTGTTCTTATTGACGGTGAACAACTGGCTCAACTAATGATTGACTACAATCTTGGTTGCACGACACAACAAATTTACGAAACTTAAAAAAATTGACAGTGACTACTTTGGCGAAGAGTAACCTTAACGACAAGACAAAGCCGAACCGATAACTGGTTTGGCAAAGTGGCGGTTCAGTTCTCCAGAACACATTTGTGGTTAATCAAACATTGCCTTCCGCATCAACATTTGGGTTAAAAAAATCCCACCCGTCAAGGCCCGTAAAAAGTGCCATATTCGGACACTAAAACCTTACTGAATAAAAAATTAAAAACTATGGGTTTCTTTGACAAAATATTCGGAAAATCAAAACCTAAAAATCCAGAAGATGATTTTATAATTACAATTACAGATGAATTTGTAAAAGTAGAACATCCCAACGCAAAACAGAACAAATTTCTTGGAAGGATATAAATGAAATTAGATTCATAAATACAAGTGCGGGACCTTTTGCTCCTGATGTATGGTTAGCATTAATTGGAGAAAATAGTGGGTGTTTGTTACCACAAGGCACTAAAGGATGTGAAACCGTTTATGACAAGGTATCAAAATATGAAAACTTTAATTTTGAAAATGTTATAAAATCAATGTCGTCAGCTGGAGACGAACAATTTTTATTATGGCAAAGAAAATAATACGGCACATAACATAAAATTGGCGTTAGTTGTGGCTCACTTGGAAAAGCAAAGAATATATTATAAATTTAGTTTGAAAGTTGAAATTGGTATGTGCTAAACACGCACAACCAACGCCAATTTTCAGAACGTTACCAGCCATTTTAGAACGACACACAAATGACAGCGATAATAATATTCATAGGACTAATAATTGGACTGAATTGCATTCCACTTCTGACCAAGACGGCTTTTCCGAAAGTGGAAAAAGTAATAGTTAGAATATTAATCGCAGCGACAATTTTATTTTTGACATTCGGAATTTATGGACTTAATGGCTACAGTTTAAAAGGACTTTACACCTTTTCGATAATTACTTGGACATTTATTATTTCGACAATCCTATTTTTTACTTTATTTAAAAACACAAGAAGGAAAATATTGACTGCTTTTCTATTGACACCATTATTAGTGGTAGGCGGGTTGACACTCATTCTCGGGCAACTGGTATATGAACGCCAACTTGACGAAAACAATAGAATATCAGTTACGACAGGCGGATTTTTAGCTTGTGGAGAAATTATCAATATTACACAAACAAGGTTCGGAATTTTTGACAAACAAGTTTTTCATATTGGCGACCTTTGTTTATTAGGAATTACTAAAATTGAGACAATTAAACTTGACAACAAACACGCTGAATTTTTAATTTATCACAACGGACAACTTGACTCTGAAAACCCATACAAATATGACGTGGAAAGAAAAAACGGCTGGTAACAGCACATTTGCAATAGGCGGGGTTTCGTGCTCCGCAGACAGTTTAGTGGTAGCCGAAAGTTTTGTGCTCCGCATAAAGTTCAGTGGTAAAAATCCCGCCCATCGCAAATCTGCAAAACGTTGTGCGTCATACAAAAACAGACAAGAGAATTTAATAACTTAATACAAGACAATATGGAACAGACAAATTATTCTAAAGTATATCGAATAATTCATTGGACGATAGCAATATCATTTACTTTATTACTATTGACTATCTTTTTGAGATTGACGTGGTTGAATAAGTTTAATGTTGCAGCCATTATTCAAGATTATTTGAGCGGTACCGACCAGACATTATCTCAAGAGCAACTAATTGTCTTAGCCAAAAAAATTCGACAACCAATGTGGGATTGGCATATTTATATCGGATATGTATTGGTTGGATTATTTAGTATTCGCATCATACTTCCGACATTAGGGCAAATGAAGTTTCAAAATCCTTTTACTAAAAACCTAACTGTAAAGGAGAAATTTCAAAAATGGACTTATCTAATATTTTATATCTGTGTTTTAATTTCTTTGGTAACAGGACTTATCATCGAATTAGGACCAAAAGAACTAAAAAAACCAATGGAAGAAATTCACGTTTTGGGCATCTACTATTTAGTAGCATTTATTGGGATACATTTAGGAGGTGTCTTAATGGCAGAATTCACTAATCAGAAAGGTATTATCTCAAGAATAATAAGTGGGAAAAAAATTGAAAAATAGAAAGTACGAACGCACAACAGCGTGTATAAGAAATAGCGGGTTCAGTGCTAAATCAAAGGTCAGTGCTTTTAATAAAAGTCAGTACCAAACTGAAAGTGAAGTGCTTTTTAATCCGCTACTTCTCATACACGCAAAACGTTATGGGCAAGCGTAAACGACACGACACGAACAGACAAACAGTTAAAATGATAAATTTGAACAATTAAAAATCAAGACAATGAATAATATTCAAACAGAAATATCAAATGACCTAAGAAATGCAAAACAATCTATAAAAGTTGCGGTATCTTGGTTGACAGACACTTTTTTAATCAATGAACTTATTGATGCAAAAAAAAGAGGAAGAGATGTAAAAGTCATTGTTTCAAGCAATGAACTGAACATAATTCGATTTGAGCTTTTCAAAATTAATTTCTCTTGGTGGAGTAGTAAATAAAAAGGAAGTGAAGAGCCAGAGAAGGAGACTTTATGCATTATAAATTCTACATAATTGACGATATTATTGCAAAGTCAGGTAGTTATAATTGGTCATTTAACGCTATTACAAACGATGAAACAATAGACCCCGTTTCAGTCAGTAAAAAATTATCCGAGTTTAATGATTGCTTTATAAAAGTTTTAATTTCTTTAAAGACATTGAAAATCCCGAAATAAAGAGAGCAGAACTTGCGTTAATTGAAAAGAACACAAAGATGCATTAACACCTGAAAAATTAGCTGCTTACAGACTTCAAATCTTGATGAAAAATCAAGAAGAAAGACATAAAAAGGAACTTGAAGAAAAAGAGAAACAAACAAAAGAAGCAAAAGCAAAAGCACAACAAGAGAAAGCAGCAAGAGAAAAATTATTAAACGAACAAAGAGCAAAAGAACAACAAAGTCAATATGGACTAAAGCAAGATGCACCAGCTGTTTCTGAAGCACCACCAAGAAGCTACGCAAATGAATAAATCCGACTTAGCATTTTACAATGACTACTTTGGTAACCTTGAAAATTTCCAGCTGAAAAAATCCTTTGTTTACAACAAGGAAAACAAAAAATATGAAGGGGAAGTTTTGTTTAAGGAATTACATTTTAATGTTCATATTCCCGAAGTATATCCATTAGGTGACATAAAATTTATCACAAAAGATTTTGAAGGACTTCCGCATCAAAATTTTGATGGTTCACTCTGCCTAAATACCAATTTTGTAAATCACATTAATACAAGACTAAATCTTGAAATTTCAAAGTTAAAGTCCTACATTTTGGACTACTATGAAAAAAATAAGATTGATGAACATTATGAATACTCTGCATTTGATGCAAAGGACTTATTTCATTAATTTTCCAAGAAGAAAAATATCAAAGCTCACGCTTTGATATTCCTTATGGTCAATTCAAATATTCGGTTGTTGGTTTTCATCGAAATGAGAAAAACAAAATAACACAGTTGACAGCTATTGCTCAAGGTATTGGCAATGAAGAATATAATTGGTCTAAAGATTTAAAAGGGAAGGAAAGGTTTATTGGGGTTTGGGTATTTCTTGAGAATGAACCTGTTCATCATAAGAAACATCGGTTTAATAGTTGGATAGATTTAGCAAAAAATCTTCCAAGTGGATTTAATAAATTTTTCAGAGACTTTTGTAGCAGTTCTGCTAATTACAAACTCTACCCAAGGGGTTTGGATGAAAATATATTATTGGCTGTTGGCTATAGAATTCCCAATCAAAATGATTATGAAGTTCATTGGGATTTAGTGCTAATTCCTCGCTATGACTTCTCAAGAAAAGCTCATCATCAATTGAAAGATATTCAAAAGAAATTGTTTGGGACAACACATATAATTCATCATACACAAGATATTTTGGTCGGGGGTCAATAAATAACGTTCTTGCTGAAAGCAAAGTTTTAGTAATAGGAAATGGAGCAGTTGGTAGTTCATTATCTGAAATATTAGTAAGAGCAGGCTTAAAAAGAATTGATTTGGCAGACATAGATATAGTTGAACCCGGAAATATTTGTAGAAGTGCGTTTGATTTTACAGAAGTTTCATTTGCAAAATCTGCTCAACTTAAACAGAAACTTGAAAACATCTCTCCGTTTGTTGAAGTCAATATTTACAATGATTTAAAAGCGACTTCACCCAAAGCAGATATTTTCAAGGATACCTTGGAAAAGTTATCCAAATACGACATCATTATTGACTGTACAGCTAATAATAGAAATAATACAAATGTTGACCGATATGAAATTAAGCAACCTAGTTTGTTATATTTCAATGTCAAACAAAGCCCGAGAAATGATATTTGTTACTAACTCTGACAATTCAAATATCATTGAACGGAGAAATCAAATGCTTTATTCATTTGGCACCTTCACAGAACCAGAATTTAGAGAAGGAACAGGTTGTTGGCATCCGACTTTTGAAGCATCAAACTTTGATATTAATCAGCTACTTAATTTTACAATAAGAAAATTCAATTCATTTTATGAGAATAATGAAATGCCAAGAAGTTTTTATAGCTTCATTGACAAAGACTATATCGGTTTATCTGAAGATGTAAAGTTCTACCAAAAAGACCTAAATCTCAATATTACAATTGAAAGTTCAGTTCTTGATACTATTGAGCAATATTCACGTTTACATTATCCCAACGAATTTGGTGGAATTTTAATGGGAAGTTATCTAAACAGCTACATAGACTTAGTAATATCAGACATTATTGTTCCTGAAAAATACAAGAGTAGTCCGACAAAATTTGAACCAGACCACAAAGAATTGAATTTGCTTACAAAAGAATACTACGAACAGTTTAATAACAAAGTAATATATGTTGGCGACTGGCACAGCCATCCAAATGGCTCGAACCATTATAGTCAACCAGACTTCAACTCAATAAAGGATGTTGCAAACTCAAAGACAGTAAATATAAAAAATCCAATACTATTAATTGTAAGTTTCGGTGACAACTATTTCGAGCCAGGTTTTTACGTTTTCGACAAGAACAAACTATATAAATTTGAAAGACAGTAACTATATGACAGACAGAACGCCAGCCCATAACAGCACCTACCCAAAAGTGGCGGTTCAGTGGTTAAATCAAGCTTTGTGCATCTATCAAAGTTTCAGCTTGGTTGACAGTGAAGTGCTCCGAAATCGCCACCTTCGGGTAGCTGCAAAACGTTATAGCCCATTTTAAAATACGACAAAACTTGAGACCAACAAAAGACTTATTAACATTGACCGCATTTACTATCTTGACAGGTTGAGACAATTTTGAAAGACGCTTCTATGAAAAAATTGACCAAGGACAGATAAACGTAATTAAAAACGGTGCTGACACTTTTGACCTTGCAACTGTTACAGATTTTGAATGGGACAGCGTAATTTTAATTCGTGGAAATGAAAGTGTGCCATATTTGAAAGAAGAGATTGAAGAAGTTCTTAATAATCGGACAATTGAAGTTCCTCGTAAAGAAAAACGATTTAAAGAAATTGACGACCCTATACTAACATATAAAACTACTGACTTGCCAACAAATCGACCGTTTTTATTTTTGACACTGAATAAAAAAATGGTAGAAAAAGAAATTAAAAGCAGCATCCATAAACACAGACCAGCTTTCGACTTAAGCTATTGTTTGGTTGACAGCACAAATGTAAGATATTGGCTTTCAAGAAATGAGTGCAAATTCATACTAATGACAAATTCACAAACTGTTGGACAAGGAACGGTATTTCTTTATCCTACATGTAAGACAAGTTTATCAAAATAAATATAATATTCACAACAACTAATACAAAGATGAGAGAAAGAAAAGCAGGCTATAACAAAAATTGGCAATAGTTGTGGTAGATTTGGTAATTGAAGTTTTGTGTAATAAATTACATTTGTAAATAAATGATAGTTGGTGCTAAACACGCACAACCATCGCCAATTTTCAACCGTTATGTATTTTATTTTTTCAGGACAGTGAAAATTCATATCGCAATATTACTTTCTCTTACAGCTTTATTAAGCTGCAATGAATCTTCTAAAAATCACAAAGAAGATTTAATCCAATTAAAGAAAAAGATGCAAAAAAAACTTGACACTGGAGAACATATGATGCTAACTGATAGACAATATATGTTCGATACTGACAGCATCTTAGAATTAATCTATAAAGAATTAATTGTTGCTAAGCCAGAATTAAGTAAACAATTAGTTATTGAACAACAAGAATGGAATTCAAAGAAAAAACAATTAACTGACAGCTTATGGAAACCTGTAGATAGAATTTTTGAAGAAACTGGTATTACGCCACAACTAGAAAGAGAAATCGCGTATGGAACTATTGCAGACTTAAATTATGATAGAGCAATGGAACTAAATAATCGATTAAATGAAAAAAAATAACAACACATAACAAAAAATTGACGTCAGTTGTGGTTCATTTGGAAAAGCAAATAATATGTAATAAATTTAGTTTGAAGGTTAGTTACGGTTCGTTCAAACACGCACAACCAACGCCAATTTTCAACCGTTAGTGCCAATTTAAAAATGACCTTTAATATGATAAAACTATTATTCTGTATTATTACTTTAGTAACTTGTGATAACATAAATCACTCTAATAATAAAAACTACACAACAATGAAATGGAAATTTGAAACGCCAGACTTATTAACAGCTATATCAAAAGCTAAAAATGAAAAAGCATTAACATCTGATTTGGCTCAAGTTTATTCTAAAATACAAAATGAACATACTTTTAAAAGCAAAGAAATCCTTGCTTATATCGACGCTACAAACGGTATAATTTATTTTTCAGGGTTAGAAAAACAAAATGGAAATGATATTGATACTTTAACAATATCGTTTGAAATACCAGATATATGGGAACAATATATCGAGTATGCTCCTGGATTTGATGAATTGGCTTTAACGTCCTTAAAAAAAGCATTAACTTATAACGAAAAAGAACAACCATTAATCACTACTTATAAAATAATTGCCGAAACTGAATTAGGTGATAAAACTAATATAAATTAATAAACTGGCACTAACAAAAAATTGGCGTTAGTTGTGGCTCACTTGGAAAAGCAAATAATATGTAATAAATTTAGTTTGAAGGTTAGTTTAAGTTCGTGCAAACATGCACAACCAACGCCAATTTTCAGCCGTTATGGCCAATTATAAAAACGACAACTATGAACGAAATTGACATATTAAAAAAACTAGCTGCTGACTATAAAAACGCAGACTTAAATGAGTCGGACACTAGATTTAAAATCATAGACACCATTTTGGTTGATGTACTTAAATGGCCAAAAGAAATTATTACGACCGAAAAATATATTAATGGCAACCGAGCTGACTATGTTTTCAAAGGGAAAAATGACAAGCCTATTGTGATATTAGAAAGCAAGAAGAATGAAATATATTTTGAACTTCCAGTTACACTAAATCAAGGTAAAAATTTTGAAAAAGTACTTGTCGAAAAGTTAATCACGGACGAAGAAATTAAAAAAGCAATTTATCAAGTTAAAGAATATGCTGAAGACCTATTTTGCAATTATGCTATAGCCTGCAATGGTAAATGCTGGATAATTTTAGAATTAATTCAAATATTAAGCCGTGGAAAAAACTTTTGCGTACGTAATTAAAGACATAGATTATTTTATTGAAAATTATACTACTGCTGTTAATTTACTTGGATACACTAGCGTAACAGAGAACGACTCTTTGAATAATAGTATCGGAGTTGCAAAAAAGATTTACAATGAAGTGTTTTTCCCTAAGAACAATATTACCGCATTTGACACCCCTGTTGACAATAACAAATATGCAGGTTCATTAAAGACAATTTCAAATAAATTTCTTGGGCCGATTCCAGAGGATGATATTGATTTTATGGACAAATGCTACGTAAGTAACAAGAGTAAATATGACACATTACAAAAAGATGTTCAAGGTTTTTTATATGATTCTTTGACACCGTATTTCAAAATCTAGGGTTTAAAGATTTTAGTGATGATGGAAATGCAGGCGCATTTGGAATTAAAATATCTGAATTAGTTCGTAAACAAAAACTAAATAATGTATTGATATTATTTGGGGGAAGAGGTGCTGGAAAATCGACCTTTCTAAAAAGATTTTTGTATCAAAAACTACCTAAAGAAATTAAAACTCACTCGCAAGTTGCCTTAGTAGGTTTATTGTATTCTTCCCAAACAAAGGAAGAATTAACAAAGGAAATTTGGGAGCAAGTTCTTCTAAAGATAGATTTAGAAAAAATTAAGTCTGGCAGTAAAGAATCCATTTTAGAGCTTTTCAAAACCGAATATGAAATATATAAGAAGCAAATATTAGATGGATTAGATGAGAAAAGTGAAAAATATCAAGACCTCACTCGACAATTTCTTCTTGAACACATAGACAACACAAAACTATTTTGTGAAAAATTAAGTTTAAGACAAAAGGCAAAAAATAAGGCACTTGTAATATTCATCGATAATGTTGACCAACTCCCACCTGAACTTCAGGATGTTTGCTTTTTAACCGCAGGGGAAATTTCTGAAAAACTAGCTTGTTTAGTGATTGTCTCAATGAGAGAGGAAAGATACTATGAAGCCAGCTCTAGAGGTGTTCTTGATGCTTATCAAAGTCCAGGTTTTCATTTATCATCTCCTGTAATTCCTTCTGTAATTATTAAACGTATTGATTATATACTAGATATCTTAAAATTTACAGTTGATTTGGAATCTGATTTCGGCATAAAATCAACATCTGAGTTGAATACATTGGTTGCATTTTTAAACATATGCAAAAATCAACTTTTTAAGAGCAAGTCACCTTTAAGTTTTTTCCTCCGCCACGGAACACACGGTGACGTTCGCCAAGCGTTAGAGTTTTTAAGGGCTTTATAACATCAGGCTATACAAACATAAATGAGATGGCACCTCATCCCAATTGGAGTTTTCAAGTACATCAAGTTGTTAAACCGATGATGATTCCAGAGAGATTTTTTTACGATGAACGTAAGTCCAAAATCCCCAATTTATATCAATTAAGAAATGATAATGATAGCTCACACTTTACAGGCTTAAGAATTCTTCATATACTTCATAATAGGATGGGCGACAAAGGAAGTGGAGGTTTCATCGATGTGAAATACTTAACATATCAATTTGAGTTAAAATTTGATTCGAAATTAGATTGCGAAAAAACTTTATCACTATTCTTAGAAAAAGGAATAATTGAAGCTAATAACAGACTTGAAACATTTTCTGACAAAGTAAATCAAATTAAAATCACTTCATTAGGTAACTATATTTATGAGTATTTAGCATTCAACTTTGCATATATAGACCTAGTTTGTCTTGATTGCGGTATCTACGATGAGTCGATCGCTAACTCTTTAGTAAAATCTGCAGGTAAAGAATTGGATTTATATTATTCACGTGACTTTATGTCTAGAATAGAATTAAGAATTAAAAGAGCTAAAGAATTTCTAGATTATTTAAAAAGAATGGAAGAACAGGAATTCAAAGACTTGAATCTTGATTCAACTGAAATTTATTTTACAAAAAAACTTGAGCAGTCACTAGTAAAACAATTTGACATAATAATGAAAAGTGCGACAAGTAAACAGACGATTGAGAATGAATACAACTAGAATAACTGGCCATAACAGCACCTACCCAAAAGTGGCGGTTCAGCGGTTAAATCAAGCTTTGTGCTTCTATCAAAGTTTGTGCTTGGTTGACAGTGAAGCGCTTCGAAATCGCCACCTTCGGGTAGCTGCAAACCGTTAGCCACAATAGCAAATAGACAATGAAACACCATTTTGCAGACTTATTAGACCGTACGGTTGACTATTGGACAATCATCCCAAATATTGAACGCTATTCATTTTCGGCTGACAAAGACATCAAAAACAAAAACGATGTAAAAGTTTTAACCATCTCCAAGCAAGACAAGCATTGGAATCAAGTTTTTGATTGCCCGAGCATTGAGGAGATAACTTTAAACGACCCGAGTAAGGAACAGGTTGAGGAAATACAAAAGTTAGGACAAATAAAAAGACTAAGACTAAGTTTCTTCCGTGCAAAAGACATTGAATTTATTGCTAATCTGGAGAATCTTGAAGAAGTCGTTTTTGAATATGTATCAGGTTTTTCTGACCTATCTCCTTTTCAAAAGTTGACAAAAATAAAATCATTACATTTTGAAAATCTTCGTAGGGTTTCAAATTTTGAGGGGCTAAAAGGAATAAGCAGTTTGCGGTATTTACATATTGACGGAACACTTGATTGGAGCCAACCAATTGACAATTTTAATTTTCTTGAAGGGTTAGAAAATTTAGAGGTATTAGCATTAGGTTTTATTGTGAACAAAACAGACTATCCAGCACTTTTACCTATACTAAAGTTGAAAAATTTCAAACGGTTTAAAGCAGGAATGTCGACTTTATCTACTAGAGAATTTGCATTTCTTGAGGTAGCTATTTCTGACAAAGAACGATGTAACTTTAGCAATACAAAACTAGAAAAATACTATATTAACAAAGACAAATCGGTTTATTTTTTAGGAAAGGAACAAGAATTATTAACCTAAGTGACAAAAATTCAAAAGATAAGATTGAACAATTCGAGAAGAAATATGACGAATATAAAATCGAGGCTGAAAGTATTATTAAAAGCTACTGTGGCTAACAGCAAATTGCCTTTATTGCCGGCTCCTTCTTGATTTTGAAAATTGTTTTCATATATTTGTTTCTAATTGGCAGACAATTTTTCGCTCCGTAGATCGGCAACAACGGCAATTTGCGGAACGTTACCGGCAAGCATTGAGGACACTGCTAACATCAACCTGACGAACATTGAATGAACAGTTTTTTACAGGACATAGAAAGTTTAATTGACACCAATAACCGCATTGGGCTTAAATCTTATTTGGATGAATTACCTGAGACCGAAAAGGGTAAAGCATTTGAGCTTTTCATAGCTGAATTATACAGGGGCAATGGTTGGCTGACAGAAGTAAAAGGAAATCGCAACGACAAAGGTGCCGACATTGTAGTAAGACACCCAAGTGAGCCCACAAAAGCCAAATTCATTATTCAGGCAAAGAACCACAAAACCAAACTCACCAAAAAAGGACACACAAGGAGAATTAAATCAATTCATTTCAGAAGCAAGTAAATTATACAACTGCAACCAATACCGACTAATTTCAATTAATGGATTTGTGCAAGACGCATATCATTATGAAAAATACAATTTGCGATTGGAAACATGGGAACATATTGAGACCTTACTCGACAACTACAACAAGGACAGACATGAGGCACCAGATGTTGGTTTACATTCACACAATAAAACGACTTACGAAAGGGCTATCGAGCTTTGGAAAAACAACAAACGTGTTTCTATAATTGAAGCTACTGGCACAGGCAAAAGCTACATCATTTTTAAAGCAATGTCTGACTGTTACAAAAAACGAAAAATACTTATCACTCCATCTAAAGCAATCAATAATCAGTTTAAAGAAAACCCCGATTACGGCTGGTTAATTGACGACACAGTAGATTCATTTCTTTATCATAATCGTCAAAAATTTAGTGACGAGAATATAAATAGTTTAAAAGCCGACTTAATAATCCTTGACGAATTCCACAGGATTGGTGCTAAGAAGTGGGAACAGAAAATTGAAAAAATGCTCCAAATAAATCCTGACGCATTTATTTTAGGCACTTCCGCGACACCAATTCGTTTTCTTGACGGGAAACGCGACATGAGCGAAGAAATATTTTATGGAAATAAAGCGAACGAACTAACACTTCCACAAGCCATTGTAAAAAGAATTTTACCGAACCCAAAGTACATTGCTTCATTAATTTCAATTGATGAAGAGATAAACTACCTATTATCAGATTTACAAAAATCAAGATTATCAGAAGAGGAAAAAAATGCCTTAAAAAATGAACTTCTTCAAAAGGGTTTAGACTGGGAAAAAAGCAATGGAGTTCCCATTATTTTAAAAAAACATCTCGCTACAGTTCCGCATAAGAAGTTTTTAGTCTTTTGTGAAGGAATAGACCACTTAGACAAAATGGAAATCGAAGTAGAAGGATGGTTTCAAAAGGCAGGTTTTAAAAATCGTTCCAAATACAGAATTCACTCTAAGCAAAAAGTAAGCAAGAACAAGGAAATAATTAAATTGTTTCAGGACGAAAATTCCGAAAACATATCATTGTTGTTTGCCGTTGATATGCTTAATGAAGGAATTCATATTGAAAGTGTAGATGGCGTAATTCTTTTGAGACCAACTGAATCTCCAATAATTTTCTATCAGCAAATTGGAAGGTGCTTACAAGTTGGTAATGAAAACCCAATAATTTTTGACCTTGTCAATAATTTTAGCAGCATCAAAGCCAATAATTTTCTTCGTGATTTAAATGAAGCAAAAACTAAAGAACAAAATGAGCTACAAGAAGATGGTGTAATTGATAACATTCCTGAGTTTGATGTAACCGATGAGACAAAGGAAATTGTTGAATTACTTGATTCAATTGGTGAAAAACTAAACACTTGGGAAATTTGGTTTAATCTCCTAACAGAATATCTTAATCTCCATAAACATGTTAGTCCAAAACATGATGAAAAGTTCAAAGGGGATAATATTGGATATTGGGTGAGTGAACAAAGGAGAAAAAAGAAACGCTTATCACCTAAGCAAATTGAAAGATTGGATTCACTCAATTTCGATTGGGGTGAGGATAGAAAAATGGGTCCATTGGACAGGCTTGCTATAAATCGAAAGAACGTAAAAATGCTCGAAGATTATTATAATGAGCATCAAACGTGTAGTGTTCCAAAGCGAGAACCTAAAAGCGAGAATGAAAAGAAATTTTGGTCGAAAGAACTTTCTGTTTGGTTTCATCATAGCTTAAAACCGAAACTACTTACTGACTACAAAAACAATCAAGAATTTTTCACATACGAATACAACGGTCAGATAATTCCTATGTTCGAATACTTACAGTTAATAGGAATTAATGACGCATTTAAAAAAAGAATAGCTGCAATTGCAATTGAACGACTTGAAGAAGAACACAAAAAGAATCCTGCTTTTGGTGTTGTTGAATTTCATCACTTAATCAAAACAGACAGAACATTTTTCTTACAGGTCGTGAATAAATTAAGAAACTATTATCATGAAAATAAAGGTGGAAGGAGAAAACAAAACAGTAAGAAATATTTTGAACCTGGAGAAATTGAAAAATTAGAATCTCTTGGTTGGACTTGGGCATCAAGAGAAAACAGTTGGGAGGACTATTTTAATGAGCTAAATAAAATATTTCAGGAAACTGGTAAATGCGAATTTAAGCAGAGTATAAATCAGACACTTTTTCAATGGTGCAAAACACAACGGTTAAAAAAGCATTTACTATTGCCCGAACAAATTGAAAAACTAAACTCAATTAATTTTAAATGGACAGTTCAAAAGCTAAAAAGTTCGACTCAACCTAAAAATGACATGCGATTCGTAAACAACGCTAAAGAATTGCCAAAATATAAAACTGAAAATGGCGAATTTCATTTCAAAACTCGAAATACTATTTTTACTTGGATTGAAAGACTTGCACGAAATGGCACGACAGATGACAGAAAGAAAATACTGCTTGACCATGGCTGCGACATTGAAACAATTGTAATCAAACGAAGCTTTACACATGGAAAATAGAAGTATGCCAGCCGGTAACACGGGTTTGACAAAAGTGGCGGTTCAGTGCTCCGCAGACACATTTGTAGTTAATCAAAGTTTGGTTCTCCGCATCAACATTTGTGGTGAAAATCGCCACCTTCGCCAAGCCCGAAAACGTTACCTGCAATGCTAGACGACTACAAAATCAATCGAATAATTATAACTTTAATAAAAAAAAATAAATCAAGACAAAATGAACAGAATATTAGTTTTAATCACTCTATCAGACAGCGGAATTGAGACAATAAAATCAAATCCGGAGTTGCCAAAAAAGGAAATGGAATTCGTAAATCAATGGAAACAAGAAAATATTTTGGAAAGCTTTTTTATTTCAGTAGCCAAAAAAGATGCTGTTTTAATATTTCAGAATGTTGATGAAGTAAGAACAAAAGAACTTATAGAAATCTTGCCTTACTTCCCTTATATGGCAAAAATTGAATATCATAATTTGAACAAACAGTTTTAAACAAAATAGGCTCAACAGACAAACTTGCTGTGGACGACTAGTTTAATGGTAATGAACAGAAAAAAAAGCACAGCAGGTAACAGGCGTTTGGCAAAAAAGCGGGTTCAGTGCTTAAATGAAGCTTTGTGCTTCGTATCAAGTTTAGTGCTAGCAGACAGTTTAGTGCTTCGAAATCCGCTTCTTCGCCAAGCGCCAAAACGTTAGTGGCAATTTTAAGACGACAAAAAATACTTAAATGAACGAAAACATAAAACCGACAGAAAATCGAACCCTTTTTAATATTAAGGTGTCCGACATTTCACCAAATCCGTTTAATCCACGACTAATTTTCGACCCAGAAGATTTAAATGAATTAAAAATCTATAGCAAAAGTTAACATTCTAGTGCCTGTAACGGTATATAGAAATACTAAAAGTCATCCAAAAACACCATATATCCTTCTTGATGGAGAAAGACGATGGAGATGTGCTCAAGAATTGAATATGGAAACAATTCCAGCGAATATCATTGATGAGCCATCCGATGATACTCAGAACATTTTATATATGTTCAACATTCACCACTTTAGAAAGGAATGGGCACTATTTCCGACAGCACTTAAACTTGAAACTGTAATTGAAAAAATCGGAACAGATCAAGAAAGTATTTTAGCGGATTTTACTGGTGTGAGTAGATCAATGATTAGAAGGTGTAAAACACTACTATGGTATCCCAAGAAATATAGAGATGTATTAATGGAAAAGGGTGGTAAAATATCTACCGACTTTTTTATTGAGTTATTTCCTATTGCCCATAAATTAAGTAGCATTCCCGAATTTCAATATCCAGATGGAACTGAAAATTTAGTTGATAAAATGATTACTAAATTTTTAGAGCAAAAAACATTTTATGATGTTAAGGAATTTCGCGAAATCAGAAAATCATTGGGCTATTTTGAAAAAATTGGACAATTAGGAGAATTCGCAGATAAGGTCAAAGAATTTATTGAAAATAACCACAAGGGCTTGGAAGTATTCGTTACTCCTGAAATCAAGAAGACCGCACTAGGAATAATGTAATTAAATACGTTAGCTATTTAAACACCACACTAAAGGACATAAACTCAGATTTAATCAGTGATTACTCTTATGTAATTCAGCTACAGCTTTTGCAAAAAACTTTAAAAGAATTATTGGAGGAGATTGACTAATATGAAAGAGATAATAGACAAATTATATTTCCTTTGGAAAAATGGCAAAAGCTTAGAGACAAAACTTGCTGCCTATCAAGGCTACAGGCACAATTCAATTATTCATTGGAAAAATCAAACTGGACTACCTTGGTCATTAGTTTTAAAAATCCTCGACAATTTTGAAATCTATACTGCTCCTAAAATCCGATCCGCAATTCGACAAGTTGTCTATGATAATGAAAATGTTTTTCTCAAGAAAACTGTTTTATAACTGGATTTGGAAATGCGGGCAAAAGTGGCGACATAATTCTTTATGACTTTTCACATACGATAGAGGTAAATCAAAAAAAAATAAAAAAGACATGGGAATTGAATTCACTTCCTGAAGGCAGCACTATAATATTTGTGGAGGACATTATAGGGACAGGAACTCAATCAGTTGACTTTATTCAGAATAAAATAAATCAAATTATCAAACCAAGTCATATTCCTTATCTGTTTAGTTTATGTGCCACTCCTAAAGGGATAGAAAACGTGACGGAAAATACTCACTTCAAAGTTTTATCAGGCATAATGTTGACAGAAATGCATCAGCACTACTCAGAACAATCTCGATTATTTACAAATAAAGAAAAGGCGAAAATCAAAGCTGTTAATGAATTACTCAAAAGACCAGGTTCTTTTGATTTCGACCTTGGGCTTATGTTGGCTTTTTATTTTACAATACCAAATAACACTATGCCAATATTCTGGAAAGACGGTTACAATTACATTGACACTAACGGAAACAGCAGACAATGGACTGCACTTTTACCAAGACAATTTTGATAAAAACGCCACTAACACGGGTTTTGCGTCAGGCGGGGTGACGTGCAAACTTGGAGCTTTGTGCTTCTACTCAGGTGCAGTGCTGGTTGACAGTTTTTTGCTCCGAAACCCACCCGAACGCAAAGCCCCAAAACGTTAGCGGTAATGCGACCACCGACACGGAAACACAATGACAGACAACAATTGAAAATAAATTTTGGATACAACATTCCCTATTTTGGACACTTATTAAAAAAGTAGTTGTTTGACATTTGCATTATCAATTTTAAAACAAATAAAAAATGCAAAAAGTAAAATTAAACAACGGTATAGAAATGCCAATTTTAGGTTTCGGGGTTTTCCAAATCCCTGACGAAAAAGAATGTGAACAAGCGGTTCTTGATGCTATCGAAACAGGTTACAGACTAATTGACACCGCAGCTTCTTATCAAAATGAAAAAGCAGTTGGTAACGCTATCAAAAAAAGTGGAGTTGCAAGACAAGAGCTTTTTATTACAACCAAATTATGGGCGGAAGATATGGGCTACGAAAAAACAAAATTAGCTTTTCAAAAGTCTTTAAATAAACTGCAATTAGACTATTTTGATTTATATCTTATTCATCAACCTTATGGAGATGTTTTTGGTTCTTGGAAAGCAATGCAAGAGTTGTATCACGAAGGAAAAATAAAAGCTATTGGTGTTGCAAATTTTCATCCAGATAGAGTTATTGACTTGATTATTAATAGTGGGTTTACACCTGCTGTTAATCAAATTGAAACGCATCCTTTTCATCAGCAAATTGAAAGTCATCAATTTTTAATAGACAACAATGTTCAAACCCAATCTTGGGGACCTTTTGCCGAAGGAAAAAATGATATTTTCAATAACGAAACACTAAAAAATATTGCCGAAAAAAATAAAAAATCGGTAGCACAAGTTATTCTTCGTTGGCTCGTTCAAAGAAATATTATCGCCATTCCAAAATCAGTTCGCAAAGAAAGAATGGCAGAAAATTTCAATATTTTTGATTTTGAACTTTCTGAAACTGAAATGCAAACCATCTCAACGTTAGACAATAAAACAAGTTTATTTTTTGACCATAGAGACCCAAATATGGTAAAATGGATTAGCGAAAGAAAATTAAACAACTAACATTATGAACAGAAGAGATATTTTAAAAACAGCAGGATTGGCAATTGCAGGTAGTGCTTTGCTTCCTTTGAACGGTTTTGCACAAGTTGCAAAAACTGAAAATAAAGAAAATGATGTTCAACCTATTTTATCCGATAAACGAAAATTAGGAAAGTTAGAAGTTTCTGCTATTGGTTTGGGCGTACAAAATATGTGGCGAACTTATCAAACCACGATTCCGAACCGAAAAGAAATGCACAACATCATTCAAAAAGCGTATGAAAATGGTGTTACATTATTTGACACAGCTGAAGCCTATGGACCTTTTGAAAGCGAAAAAATATTGGGCGAAGCAACTTCTTCCTTCAGAGATAAAATTGTGATAGAATCTAAATATGGTTTCGATATTGATGAAAACGGAAAACGAACTGGTAAATTAAACAGCCAACCCGAACATATTAAAAAGGTTGTAGAAGCAATGTTGAAGCGACTTCGTACCGACAGAATTGATTTATTATATCAGCACAGAGTTGACCCAAATGTGCCGATTGAAGATGTAGTTGGAGCAATAAAAGATTTGATAAAAGAAGGTAAAATATTGTATTACGGACTTTCGGAAGCTGGCGAACATACCATTAGAAGAGCACACAAGGAGCATCCTGTTTCAGCCGTTCAAAACGAATATTCGCTTTTGTGGCGTGGAGCAGAAGAAAAAATCATTCCAATGTGTGAAGAATTAGGAATCGGTTTTGTTCCTTGGAGTCCGCTTGGTGTTGGGTTTTTGGCAGGTGCAATTGACGAAAACACTCGTTTTGCTCAAGGCGATTTTAGAGGTTTAACCACACGCTTTACACCCGAAAATATTGCTAAAAATATGCCTTTGGTTCAACTTGTAAAAAAGTGGAGTGAAGCAAAGGAAGTATCAATGGCTCAAATTTCGCTGGCTTGGTTGTTGGCTCAAAAACCTTGGATTGTACCAATTCCAGGCACTACACAAATGGCACATTTGATGGACAATATCGGTGGCGAAAATGTGAAATTATCTTCAACAGAATGGAAAGCGTTTAACGATGAATTAAGCACCATTCAAATTTTTGGAGAAAGATTTCCACCTTATGTACAAGCCATTTCGGGCGTGGAAGCACCTTTGAAAAAATAAAGTAAATTTGGAAATTGAATTTATAAAATGAGTAAAGAAAATAATATCAATCAAGTAAGATCGGTAAGTCAATATCACCAATTATGTGGGTTGGCAAAACCATTACATCCGTTGGTAAGTGTAGTAAATTTAGCAGAAATTGATTTTTTCAAAAGCGAAGATTTTTGGAAACATTATGCCAATAATTTATATACCATTTCCATCAAAAAAGGAATGAATTCAAAACTAATTTACGGACAAACCGAATTTGATTTTGATGATGGCGTTTTGGTTGTTACAGCACCAAAACAAGTTATCAGTATCGAAAAATTAGAAAAAATACAATTGACAGGTTACAAACTTCTGTTTCATCCCGATTTTGTGCAAGGTTATTCGTTAGCAAAGATTATTCATAATTACGGTTTTTTCTCCTATAGCAATAACAAAGCATTATTTCTATCCGACAAAGAAGAGCAAATAATTTTGAACCTATTTAAATCTATAGAGCAAGAATGTCAAAACAACACCGACCAATTTAGCCAAGATGTTTTGATTGCAAATATTGAATTGCTTTTAGTACATATCGACAGATATTACAACAGACAATTTCTTACAAGAAAAAATATCAGCAATGATACTTTATCTCAAATGGAAGAAATTTTGAACAACTATTTTGAAGCTGAACCCACACAATTACCAACCGTTCAATATGTTGCAGATAAACTTAATTTATCACCAACTTATTTAAGCGACTTACTGAAAAACTTGACTGGACTAACAGCACAACAACACATTCACGAAAAATTGATAGAAAAAGCCAAAGAATTGTTATCTACTTCAAACCTTTCAGTAAGTGAAATTGCGTATCAATTGGGCTTTGAATTTCCTCAATCGTTCAACAAATTATTCAAAAAGAAAACCGACTTAACACCATTAGAATTTAAACAATCATTTAATTAACTACAGCGGACAAAAAAGAAGCACTACCGCTAACAGCACCTACTGGTAATTTTTTGCGGGTTAGCGCTCAAATGCGTAAATTGGACTTAGCAAAAAACTTCCAGTAGCTGCAAAACGTTATAGGGCATTTTAATGACAACACAAAAAGGACAAATACGTATCGGACATTTTGAGAACTTCAAAGGTGAAGACTCCATACTTATTTCTGTGGACATCAATGGCCTATTAGAACTTGAAGACCTATTCTTGAAATTGGCTGGCGGACTTACTGAATTTGACTTTTCAAATTTGACAAGCCTTGACAATAAATTTAAATTGCAATTAAAAGCATATAATGACAAAGACAATGTTGGTCTTAGACAAACTAAGCCAACGACATATGAGTGGAAAGTAACAAAAGAAAAATGGGGAGTATTTAGAGAAAAAATTACAGGTTTGAGAATGAGTGTAGTTAGCGGACATCAATACTTAGACAGCGATTCTGTCGACAATGATGACTTACAAGTTATTATTTCATTAAATGAATACCCATTGACATTTTGGTTGAAACATAAAATAGGGTTTTGATAAGTGAAACTAACCGTCAAAGAAAAAAACGCCCTATAACAGCACCTAAAACTTATGCGGGCGACATCAAAGCATTTGCAAATTTCAAGGTCGCTCCGCGAAACATATTTTCATTTTGCAAATGCCTAGAAACATAGTATCTTTATTTTAACGTTTCGTTAGACGAGTGTTCCAAAACCGCACAAGTTCTAGCTGCAAACCGTTGGTGGCAAGCGTGTTAGACCACATCGTTACCAAGAAGATTCGACAACTAGAACTATTCTCTAAAAATACGCAGAAGATAAAAACACTGATATTTTGAGAAATAATCTCAATTTATAGTGATTATTAGGTTTTAATGCTTATTATTGCGAAATAATCTCAAAACAAAAGCAATTATGTTACTAGAATTTAGTGTCGCAAACTTCCTTTCTTTTCGTGAAAGAAAGACTTTGAACTTAGTTGCATCAAGCATAAGTGACTACAAAGAAACAAATACTATTACGTCTGAAAGGCACACACTTTTAAAAGGAGCTATAATTTATGGTGCTAATGCTAGTGGTAAATCAAACTTCATTCGTGCTATGAGCACAATGAAAAGAATAGTAATGCAATCATTTAATCAATCTTCCACAAAGCCTTTAGACGTTGCTCCATTCTTATTGAATACTGAAACTGAAAATAGCCCATCACATTTTGAAGTTCTATTTGAAATATTAAATGTCAGATACAGATATGGATTTGAAATAACAAACAAGGAAGTAGTAAGTGAATGGTTATTTGAATCAAAGAAAAATGCCGAAAAATTATTATTCGTTAGAGAAGGTGATGGAATAGAAGTGTCGCCTTCTTTTAAAGAAGCAGAAAACCTTGAAAGTAAAACAAGAAATAACGCTTTATTCTTATCAATTATAGACCAATTTAATGGAGTTACAGCTAAAAGAATAATGAATTGGTTCAATAACTTTATTACCATTTCAGGACTAACTCACGAGAACTATGAAATGGTAACATTTAAGATGCTAGAAAAAGAAAAGACGGCAAAAACTTTAGGTGATTTTTATGACACATTAGATTTAGGTTTTGACGGACTTTCAGTGAGTAAAGAGAAATTCAACCCTAAAAGAATTCCAGAAGATGCACCCGAATCTTTGGTTAAGTTATTAATCAAAGACTTCGAAGGTGCTTTTCGCTTCAAAATAAAGACATTACACAAAAAGTATAACAAGGATAACGTAAATATAGATGATGTTGAGTTTGATATGCGTAGTCAAGAATCAGCAGGAACTAACAAAGTATTTAATATATCAGGACCTATTTTTGATGTATTACACGATGGTGGCGTATTGGTAATTGACGAGCTTGATTCCAGTTTGCATCCACTAATGACGTTAGCTATAACAAGGCTCTTTAATTCAGAAAAAGATAATTCTAAAAATGCACAATTAATTTTCTCAACTCACGATACCAATTTATTTTCCTATGGAAAGTATCGAAGAGACCAAATTTATTTTGTAGAAAAAGACAAATACGGTGCATCTGATTTATATTCATTGGTTGAGTATCGAGAAGAAGATGGTAATAAGGTTCGTAAAGACCGTTCATTTGAAAGTGATTATATACAGGGCAGATATGGTGCTGTTCCTTACATTGGAGATATTTCTAAAATTGTATCGGAATGGCAAGAAAAGTAAAAATACCCAATCATATTAAGAAAAGACACGAGCGAACTGAGTCTAAACGTTTAGAAGAAACAAAATCTAAGCGTAGGTTTTTCCTGATTGTGTGTGAAGGAGAAAAAACAGAACCAAATTATTTCGAATCTCTTAAAAACGATTTGCCTAAAGGGGTATTAGATATTTATGATTTTAAAATCTTAGGTAATGGGCATAACACAGTTTCACTAGTCAATAGTGCAATGGCTTTACGAAATAAATGGCAAGCACAAACAAATAGAACAGTTGACAAATTGTGGATAGTATTTGATAAAGATAGTTTTTCAGACCAATCTTTCAATTCAGCTATTCAAACCAGCATTGCAAATAGTCCTGGTGTTGATTGTGCTTGGACAAATGAAGCTTTTGAACTTTGGTATCTATTGCATTTTCACTATTACAACACAGGTATAAGTAGAAAGCAATATCAGGATTTGATAGAAGACAATTTTAAGAAAAAAGGATTAAAAGATTACGTATACAAAAAGAATAGCACGGAAATGTATTCCTTATTGGAAACCTACGCAAGTAGAGAAAATGCTATAAAAAACGCTGTGAATCTAGAAAAACTTTATGTTGGACAACAAAACTATTCAGTTCAAAACCCTTGCACAATGGTTTATAAGCTTGTTGCTGAACTTTTTGGACTAGAAAAAATAATTGATGAAGAAAACAACAAATAAGAACGCCAGCCACCAACAGGCGTTTGGCTCAATGGCGGGTGACGTGGTTAATTGAACATTCTACCTCGCATCAACTTTTGTGGTGTATTGACAGTTTTGTGCTCCGAAATCCGCCACTGCGCCAAGCGCCAAAACGTTAGCGGTCATGCTATGGCGACAGTGCAAACTTGAAACTAAGTGACAAAAAATAGACATATATTTACATGCAATGACAACAACGATAATCATAACATTTTGCATTCTTCTGCTCATTGCTTATGTGTTTGACCTGACATCATCCAAAACAAAAATACCTTCCGTCATTCTATTGTTGCTTTTAGGATGGGCGGGCAGACAGCTGACCACATTGCTTGCTATTCATCTTCCTGACTTTTCTCCCGTTCTTCCGGTATTGGGCACCGTTGGACTTATTCTGATTGTACTGGAAGGTTCATTAGAACTTGAACTCAACAAATCCAAGTTCGGACTAATCAGAAAATCATTTTTAGGAGCTTTAATTCCAATGATCGCTTTGGCATTTCTGCTTGCATTTTCTTTCAGGCATTTCGGCCACTTCGGACTGAAAGACAGTTTGACAAATGCTATTCCGTTTTGTGTAATCAGCAGTGCCATTGCAATCCCAAGCGTCAGAAATCTTTCATCTCAAAGCAAAGAGTTTGTGATTTATGAGAGCAGCTTGTCCGATATTTTAGGCGTGCTTGTTTTTAATTTTCTTGCTCTTAATGAAACCATTGATAAATATTCATTTGCAAATTTTGCTTTGCAGCTTCTCATCATCATGGCTGTCTCCTTCGTTGCGACCATCGGACTTTCATATCTGCTAAGTAAAATTGAACACCACATCAAGTTTGTTCCGATAATTTTACTTGTAGTACTAATTTATGCAGTTTCCAAAATCTATCACCTGCCGGGACTGATATTTATCTTACTCTTTGGCTTATTCATCGGAAACCTTGATGAGTTGAAACAATTTAAGTGGATTGAAAAATTCAGACCAGACGAATTAAACAAAGAGGTTAATAAATTCAAAGAGCTGACCACCGAAGGAGCATTTTTAATAAGAGCATTATTCTTTTTACTTTTTGGCTACTTAATTGAAACAAGTGAAGTCCTGAACGCTGACACTTTTTTGTGGGCTTTAGGTATTGTATTTTTCATCTTCGCCTTTCGGACAATTCAGCTTAAACTGTCTAAACTTCCGTTACAACCTTTATTGTTTGTTGCACCCAGAGGGCTTATTACGATTTTACTTTTTCTTTCTATTGAACCGAACCATACTATTTCTCTCGTTAATAAGTCTCTAATTATTCAGGTAATCATTCTGACTGCATTAGTCATGATGTCTGGCTTAATGGCAAACAAATCCCAAAAAAAATAATTGATAATCCGCAATTATTCCTGTGCATGGCAGAAATCCTGCCTGCCGCTGCTATGCACGCGCCATTACGCACCTCCGAAACGTCAGTAATTATTTTTGCTACGCAAAAAACCCCATCCGCTTCTTCTCCTTTAACGAGTCCTTTTTCAAAGTCCTCTAACAAATGCTCTGTCCTCCTTTTCGTTTCAGAAGGAATCCACGACACAGGATTAAAAAATACCCCCATACCGGTCTTAACGTCCCGCTGAGACCTGAATCAGGGAAGCATCTCGCTTCAATGAAGATGAAGACACATAGACCGGCAATGGGCTGCCGTGGCTCCAAATGCAACAATTCTATAATTTATTATCAGTTGTTTCTTTGCAATTATGTGATAACTTTGTTTAAATTCCGAATTTATGAAACGCGACTGGTGGAAATGGGGCGACCCGAAAGAAATTAAGCATATCAACGACTACCCCAAGCTGAAAACCATGGTGGAAGAACGCTGGAAAACACATCTCCGAGAAGATTTTTTTCCGCCTAAAAAGTTTGAACTGCCGCAGCTTTCCGATAAGAAAAAGGAACAGGTTAAAGACACCTTCGCCACCATCCATCCAAAGAAGATTTCGTTCAGCGATGATGACCGCCTGTTCGTATCGCTCGGAAAAAGCTACTACGATGTCATCCGCATCTTCAACGGCGGCGGTTTCGTTTCGCCGGATGTCGTCATCACCCCCACCTCGCACGAGGAGATACAATATATACTGACTCAGGCGAATGCGAACAACGTACTGATTATGCCGTTCGGCGGCGGCACCAATGTGGTGGGCGCGCTTTCCATGGATAATCTCTCCGCGCGTCCGGAAACCAGATGCACCCTGGATTTACGGAACTATAAAAAACTGCTGAAGATAGACGACGAACACCTGACGGCTACCTTTGAATCAGGTATTTTCGGCCCGGAGCTTGAAAAGATTTTAAATAACAAAGGCTATACGCTCGGGCATTTCCCGCAGTCGTTTGAATACTCCACCCTGGGTGGCTGGATAGTGACGCGCGGAGCCGGACAGGAATCCACTTACTACGGCAAGATGGAAGACCTGGTGGAGCATATCAAAGTGGCCACTCCCGTCGGCACGCTGGAAAGCAACCCGTTCACCCACGACGCATCGGGTATCAACGTGCTGCCGTTTTTTATCGGCAGCGAAGGTACGCTGGGCGTGGTGACGGAGGTGACCGTCAAAATAAAAAAACTGCCCAAAAACTACCGATGGGTGGTGGGCCTGTTCCCCGCTTTTCAGGATGGCACCAACTACCTGAAAGCGCTGGCACAGGCGGGTGTAAAACCTTCCGTGGTTCGGCTGTCGGATGCCAATGAGACGAATCTTTTTTCCAAGATGGCTTCTTCCGAAGAACATCCGGGACTGCTGAATGACTTGAAGAAAGAGGCGCAGAAACTGTTTCTGCAATGGAAGAATCTGTCAGAGCCATGTGTATTGATCATGCGGTTTCCGCAGGCGGAAATCAGCGTTTCGTCTCAATTGATTTATGCAAAAGACCTGGTGGCTAAACATAAAGGGATGCTAGCTCCCACCACCATCGGCGACAAGTGGGCGGACAATCGGTTTAAACTGCCCTATCTTCGGGATACCCTGGTGGAGCACTCCATTTATATTGACACGATGGAAACGCTGGTTCATTGGAAAGATGTCCAGAAATTACATCAGGCACTGACGCGGGAGTTACATAAATCTCCGGCATTCCATAAAAATAAAGGCATTTTCCTGGCACATATCTCGCACATCTATCCGAATGCGGCGTGTATGTATTTCACACTCATCACACCGATGCAGAGAGGCAGGGAAATCGAGCAGTGGCAGGATATCAAGGATCTGGTGACAAATACGATTGTGCAGCATAACGGCTCCATTTCCCATCACCACAGCATAGGCCTGGATCATCAGAAATGGTATAAAAAGTATACGGATAAACTGGCGCTGGACGTTCTGAGAGCCGTCAAAAACAAGCTTGACCCGAAAGGCATCATGAATCCGGGGAAATTATATAGTTAAATAATCATGATTGACACGGCAGATAATTACACCTCCCTTAATCCCTCCATGTGGAGGGGGGATTCGGACTGTGCAAACATTAGTATTATCCGGACAAATACTACGGTCCGCCTCTCCCCTCTTACAGAGGGGATATGGGGTGTGTCATTAAACCATACCAAATGAACCGAACGTACAACATACAAAAAGCCACCACAGAATTATTCGACATCGTCGTGATTGGGGGTGGCATCACCGGAGCGGGCATCGCCCTGACAGCGGCACGCAAAGGCTGGAAGACATTGATTATCGATAAACACGACTTTGCCTATGGAACGAGTTCGCGCTCTGCCAAGATGATTCACGGCGGATTGCGCTATCTGCAGAACCTGCAGATAAAACTGGTGCGGGAAGCCCTGCACGAACGGGAGCATCTGCTGAAGGAATATCCGCACCTGGTAAAACCACAGCCATTTTTTATGCCTATCTATAAATCCAGGTTAAGCAAAATAAAGCTGGGGATAGGCCTTTCCGGTTATGACTACCTGACCGGGGAGAGCAGTATGCCGAAACATGCGGAAATAGATATGGAAGAGGTGAAAGAGCGTTTTCCGCAGTTGAAAACAGATGCCATGGTGGGCGGGTTTGTCTATTACGATGCCAAAACCAATGACGCCCGCCTCACCAATGATGTGATTCAGGAAGCCTGTGATATCGGTGCCATCGCCTTAAACTATTTTGAGCTTATCCATTTCCAGGCTGTCAGCAACAGGGTAAAATCGATTAGCTGCGAGGATAAGATTTCCGGCAAAACGTTTACCATCCAGTCAAAGGTATTTATCTCCGCTACCGGAATCTGGACGGATGAGGTGCTCAAAAAATTCGATTCTAACGATACGAAAAAATACATGATGCCCAGCAAAGGGGTTCACCTGATCGTATCCGCCGATCATTTCCCGAAGGACTGTGTGATGCTCTTTCCGACTTCAAATGGTGACGGACGCATGATATGGTGCATGCCGTGGGACGACAATCTGAGTGTGGTGGGAACGACCGATACGGATTATGCGGAAGGGAATGACGAGATTGCGATTGAAGCCGATGAGATAAAATACATATTAGACAGTGTTAATGCCCAGCTGAAAGACAAACTACCGACAAAGGAGGATATACTGAGTGTCTATGCCGGTATCAGACCCTTGCTGAACGACCGGGATGAAACTAAAAAAAGCAACCAGCGTTCGAGGGATTATCAGATATGGTGGAACAATGACAACATGCTGACCATCTCCGGTGGTAAACTGACCTCGTTTCTGTCCATGGCGGAAAACTGCATTAAAACCATAGAGGAAAAATACAAGATCCAATCCATTGAAAACGATGATATAAAGATAAGTACGCTGATTGATACCTATAAACACCGGTACGGCATAAAAAATGCGACGTTAATCGCGAACATTGCACAGGAGAATCTTGACCTCACCCGGAATTTTACAAATTACCCGTATTGCCCTGCTGAAATCATATTTTCTATCCGTCATCAGAATGCGCAGAAAATGGATGATATCCTGACCCGCCGTACCCTCATTTCTTATCAAATGAAAGATTTTGAGGAAGAATTGGTACAATCCGTTGCAAAAATCATGGCAAAAGAGCTAAATTGGTCTTCTGAACAAATTAGTGAAGAAATTAATTTGTTCAGACATTCATGGGAGCTTATGCATTCGTGGAAATAAAATGTTAGAAGGTAACAATGAACGGGCACCTTTTTAGCTTTCAACAACCAACCTATAACTCAGTACTATGAAACTTGCCTTTTTAATCAACGGAACAGCAAGGAAACTTGAGCTCCTGACCAAAAGCATTGAGTCTGTATTCAAAGAACATCATCCGAAATTATTCATCTCCGAAAAAGCAGGACACATTACACAGCTGGCGCAAACTGCAATCTCCCGTGGGTATGATACCATTGTCATTTGTGGTGGTGACGGTACGCTGAATGAAGGTATCAACGGTATCATTCAATCGTTTAAAACCGGACTCGGAGACTCTTATGATTCATTTAACTGGGAAAATATCAGCAGGATAAGGATTGGGGTGCTTCCTTCCGGAAGCGGGAATGATTTTTCCAAAACCGTTCATGTCACCAAAGAAATCAATTACCTGAAAAACTTAATCGACAAGAACCGTTCTCAGCTGATTGACATTGGCTGGGTCTCTTATTTCAAGACGGAGAAAGAGCCTGCTCACCGTTTCTTCATCAATATCACGGACGTTGGTATGGGCGGTGAAACGGTACTGAAACTGCAACGGAGCAAAATCCCGATGCTGGGTCCGGATATCAATTATTTCTGGGCGATCACATCCACGTTGGCCACGTATGAAAAAGTGCAGATACGGGCCATCGGTGATAATTTCCAATGGGAAGGCAAAGCCATCAACTTTGTCATTGCGAACGGGAAATATTTCGGCAACGGATTAGGCGTAGCGCCGGATGCATCCGTTACAGACGGGAAGTTTGACATTGTCATTATCGGTGATGTCACCATGATGGATTATTTCAAGAACCTGGGAACCGTAAAGAAATGCCGGAAAGTGGTTCATCCCGAAGTGCATTACCATCAAATGGAACGGGTAACGATAGAATCCATGGAGTCCAGAAAGATATCCATTGATATGGATGGCGAATTCATCGGCTATGCACCGATGACTCTAGTCAACCTGCACCAAAAGATTAATTTCATCTTTTAATTAAAAATAAGGCTATAAAAAAAGCTCCGTGACACACGGAGCTTTTTGATTTTATATCGGTAGTTCGATTACCATTTAGGGCAATTGAATTTATGGTGATAAGGGTTACGTTTACCGCAGCTGCCGAAACCTAATCGTTTACCGGATGGTCCTAATGTAAAGGAAAAAGTAAGTTGCAGGTGTAAAAACTGGTCATTATCCTTATGGTCCCCTCTTTGCTGACCGATACCGGCCGGCAATAAGTTTCCAGTGGTCAAATCTCTTTGTCCTTCAACAAAATTAAAATTATTATCAGGATAATGGCCGGTATTTGATCTGTTCTGTAAAATCTGTGCTTCAGGTGACAGCAAGGAAATATCCTGAGGATCAATATAGTTACCGCTGACATCATCCAGGTAGTCTGTAAATGTCTGGTGATACCATCCTTCCAAAGCAATGGAAAATTTTTCTGTAACATTATATTTAATCCCCACCAAAGCAATCAGGTCAAACTGAAAATTTCCGTATGGTTTTTTGTACCCGATAAACTGTCCTTCCGTTCCCAGCGGTTTCAGGTATACTTTTTTCCCATTCAGTTTGGTATAAGAATTAAACCAAAAGAATCCAAGCCCTCCCCCGATATAAGGTGCCCATCTGTCTTTTGAACCTCTCGCCTCATCGTGCATGTACTTTTTCAGGTTAATCTCCGCTATCGCCTGGAATTCCACCATGTGGGTGGAAAAATTCAGATTTCTTCTGGCTCTGTACCAACTGTCTGTCACATTGGGCGGCGGATTACCGTCCGTATGGTTATCATCCGCTGAAATCATCCCGTACATCAGATTAGCTCTGACAGCAAAAAACTTATTGACGTTGTATCGGTAGAATGCAGAAATAAAGAAACGGGTAGCTTCAAAATCCAAATCACGTAAAAACGGCGAACCTATCTTTTTAGCCCCTCCTAAATCTGTCAAAGCAAAACTGGGTCCTACCGAAAAACCAACATCATGCCCGCTTCCTTCCGTATCAGCAGCTTCAAGAACATGACATCCGGTTGTTATAAACAGAACTGTTAAGAGTGTATAGATGATTTTCTTCATCAGGATTGTGTTATATTAATCGATAAAGTTACCAAATTAATTTTATTTTTCCATTGATTTTCTGCCCACTTTTGAACAAATAATGCAATTTGCGGAATTATGGCCTCTTGCGGTGCAATATTCCCGTCCGTAATATATTATCTGTAAATGTAATATGTTCCATAAATGTTCCGGAAAAATTCTTTTTAAATCTTTTTCTGTTTGTTCTACATTTTTGCCGGAACTCAGATTCCATCGGTATGCCAGACGGTGGATATGCGTATCAACAGGGAAAGCGGAAAACCCGAATGCCTGACTCATCACCACACTGGCTGTCTTATGTCCCACCCCCGGCAGTTCTTCTAATTGAGTAAACGTATTCGGAACGTTTCCATTATATTTTTTAACTAAAATCTTTGACAAATCTGAAATCGCCTGGGATTTTCGCGGTGACAAACCGCAGGGACGGATAATTTCCTTAATCTTTTCTACCGGAACCTTCGCCATTTCAAACGGATCATCTGCTAATGCAAACAAATGAGGAGTAACTTTATTCACCCGTTCATCGGTGCATTGTGCAGATAACAAAACGGCTATCAGTAATGTGTATGCATCTTTATGATGCAACGGAATGGGAGGATTGGGATACAATTTATTCAGCGTACCGACAATAAATGATGCTTTTTCTTTTTTAGTCACTGTGCTAAAATAAAACGAATAATGTTACATTCGCAATTATTAATTCCACAATGATTGAGATATACACAGACGGTTCTTCCAGAGGCAATCCCGGACCGGGAGGTTATGGTGTTGTTTTATTGGCGAACGGACACCGGAAAGAACTGTCAAAAGGATATCGTCTGACAACCAACAACCGTATGGAACTGATGGCGGTGATTGCTGGACTGGAAGCATTGAAAAAAAACGACCTTAAAATCACCCTCTATTCCGATTCCAAATACGTGGTGGATGCGGTAAAACAGGGCTGGGTATTTCAGTGGGACCTGAAACCGGACTTTGCCAAGAAAAAAAACAGGGATCTGTGGAAACGCTTTCTGAAACTACATGAATATCAGCAAATAGATTTTGTGTGGGTGAAAGGTCATTCTACCAATAAAGAAAATAACCGATGTGATGAACTGGCCACAGAAGCGGCAGATGGGTTTGAGCTGGATGTTGATACCGGTTATGAAAAAGAAATGGAACAAAAGAAAGGCATGTTCTGATGAATCAATTATCTGCAATCATTTATGGCCAGTGAAATTCTAATACCCTGTATCGTGTTTGCCGGCTCCCTGATTTATGCAACTTTCGGGTTTGGCGATGCCTTGTTCGCCATGCCCTTGCTGACCATGCTCATCGGTATAAAAACAGCCACTCCCCTCATGACGCTGAACGGCTGTACACTGGCAGCCGTCTTATTTGCAAGACATTACAAAGAAATTGACTGGACTTCTGCAAAAAAACTAATTATTTCGTCCGCCTTCGGAATTCCTGTTGGTATTTATTTTCTGAAGAACGGAAATGAACAGCTTACTAAGATCATCCTGGGGGCATCATTATAGGCGTGGCTGTGTACAACCTGTGGCTTAAAAAAGAAGCGCATTCCATTCATCCCAACTGGTCCTATGTTTTTGGTTTCTTCGCCGGCATTCTGGGTGGTGCCTTTAATACGGGTGGGCCGCCCATCGTTTTATTCGGCACGCTGAGAGGATGGACACAAATGCAATTCGTCAGTACGCTGCAGGGCTATTTTCTGCCGAGTGATCTGTTTATCCTTGCCGGTCAGTTAATTTCAGGCATATTGACAAAGACAGTTTTTAAATATTATCTGCTATGCCTTCCTTTCACACTACTGGCGATGGTGTTGGGAAAGTATATAAGAAAACAAATACCACCGGGAAAATTCAACCGGTACATTTTTATCTTATTGCTGGCAATTGGAATACTCTTTCTAATCCGTTCGGTACTGTCTGCCTGATTCGGCAAGGCTGTTTTTCAGAAAAATTATTCCGCCGCATTCTGTAAGTATAATTTTTCCCAGTTTCCATTTCTATTCCAAAGCAAATCACCGTTTTCCCGTTTCAACTCTAACTTATCTTCGACGGCAGAAGTGGAATCACATGTAACGGAATCCTTTTTGCAGCACTTTTTCTGTTTTTTCTTACAGCAGGATTTGGTTGTATCCGCATCTTTGGAAAGTGCTATTTGCTGATTGGAAACCGTATAGCTTCCCTTACTTGTTTTAGAACCTGTATTTCTGTCATCTGTACCAAAGGAATTTTCCTGAAGCTCATAACGGCCATTTTCCAGGAATGTAAACACATAGGCATTCCGGCAGCAGGCGTATTTTCCCTTTAAATCATTTTGTGCAAACAATGTGACACTGCAGAAAAACATGGTTGAAACTATCCACTTCCTCATTTTACTGATTTTAATACAAAAATATCAATTTTTATACCAATATCCTTAAATTAGGATAGTTATAATACCGACATGCCGAAGAAAGACCACCTATATGAACTCATCCAAACTATGGATAAATCGGAAAAACGGTATTTCAAGATTTATTTCGCAAACGAAAAAAAAGAACAGAAATACCTGAAACTTTATGATGCTCTTGAAAAGACAAAGGTCTATGATGAGAAGAAAATAAAACATCAGATCAATGATGCCTATATCCAGAAACACTTTGCGGAAACCAAATATTATCTGTATCAATTGATTTTAAAGGTGCTGAAACATTACCGGACAGAAAATTCGGTGGATAATCTACTGCTAGAGAAAATCCAGAACATAGAAGTGCTGATTCAGAAAGCATTATGGGAACAGGCGGACAGTGAACTGAGCAAAGCAAAAAAAATGGCGTACGATTATGAACGCTTCGAATTCCTGATACTATTATTCTCCTACCAGAACAAGATCATTGTTTCGACCCGGCTTCACGGCTATTCTGCCGGCGACCTGGATAAATTCTGGAGTGAGAAGTCACTTGCATTCCAAAATTTCTCGGATACGCAAACCGCCCGGCACAAAGTGATGCAGCTGCTGGAATCCAAAAACAGAATCGGGTATATCAAGACCAAACAGGACAGAGACTTCTACGATAACCTAAAAAAAGACATAGAAACCATCCTGAAGAAAGCTGACTGCACCATCGCCAGGATTTACGCTATCGAAAGCCTGGTATTCTATTTCAACCATACCGGGGAAAAGAAGCAGCAAAATCTTTACTGCAAGAAACTGGTCGAACTCCATGCCAAAAATCCGGCTATCAATGCGAGCAATCCCTATCAGCTGCCATCCGCCATACACAACCTTTGTTTAAGCGAAATCAATCTCTATAATTTTGACGAAGCATTGCGGTGGATAAAAATCCAGCAAACCTATCTACAGATTATCGGAAATGATGCGGAAATAAAATACAAGGTGGAATGGAGCCTGGCATCCCTTCAATCTTACTATTATAACGTATCCGGAAAATTTGGTGAAGGTATATACTCCGCCGGAAACATTATTAAATGGTTAGAAACCACGGAAGAAATTGACCACACGAGCAAATGGAAATTTTACGGCAACTGCGCTGAAATCTATCTGGGAGCGAAAGATTACAAAAACTTCTTCTACTGTATGCGTAAACTGCAGGAGTTCTGGAATAATATCGATACTTATAATAAAATCAACTACACCCTGCTTCAGATGCTTGCGCACATTGATGAAAAGGATACGGATGCGGCTTTGTATTCCTATAATTTTCTGGAAAAAGAAATCAATACCATCCGAAAAGACAACCCGACTGCAACAGAAAGAATCCTGTTATCCTTTTTTAAAAAACTGCAGGACAGGAAACAACCCAAAAGCCGGAATGTCCTGCTAAAAGAAACCTGGCAGGAACTAAAAGAAAATGAACGGGAAATACAGACGGGAGAATTTGAATATGCCCTGTGGCTGGAACAGATGCTGACTAAAAGCTCATATGAGAATCTGGTACGGCAAAAACGAACCCTGCAATCCGAAGACTTTACAGCATTCCGAAATGATGAAGTAAAAATTTTGATAGACATCGAATCATTCAGAAAGAGTTTGCCAAAACGAATCCGCTGAAGCACCAACTTAATCTTCCAGCAGATCCACCAACTTCGCAGAGCCCATATACACGATGGTACGCTGATGCAGCTTTTCAGGCACAATCTCCAGTATACGCTGTCTGCCGTTGGTCGCCTTACCGCCGGCTTGTTCCTGCAAAAATGCCATTGGATTGCATTCATACATCAGGCGCAGTTTTCCGCCCGGCGTATCTTTGGTGGCGGGATATAAAAAAACACCGCCTTTAATCAGGTTGCGGTGAAAGTCCGCTACCATAGAACCGATATACCGCAAAGAGAATGCTTTTTTATCGGTGTTATCCTGACAATACTCTACAAATCTTTTCACGTTTTCGGGAAAGGAATTAAAATTGCCCTGATTCAATGAATATGACTTTGCAGCGGCAGGCGTTTTAATATCCGGATGCGAAAGGCAAAACTCTCCAATGCTGGGGTCTAAGGTAAACCCGTTCACGCCATCTCCCGTGGTATATACCAGCATCGTCGAGGAACCATAAATCACATAACCGGCCGCCACCTGCTTTTCCCCTTGTTGCAGAAAATCATCCAGGGTACACAACTCCCCCACTTTAGACACCCGCTCGAATACGGAAAAAATCGTACCGACTGGAGCAATCACATCAATATTGCTGGAACCGTCCAAAGGGTCGAACAGCACCACATATTTGGCTCTTTTCCTGTTTTTGAACGCTACAAAATCATCTTCCTCTTCACTGGCGATACCACAGCACTGGCCGCTGTTCTGCAGGCATTTTATCAGCACATCATTCGCCACCATATCCAGTTTCTTCACTTCCTCTCCCTGCACATTCGTCTTATCCGCATCGCCCAAGATGGCATCGACCAGGCCGGCTTTGCTCAAATCCCTGTTCACTATTTTGGATGCCAATCCGATATCACGCAGCAATCCGGACAATTCGCCTGTTGCTTCGGGATGTTTTTCCTGATTATTGGCTATAAACTCATCTAAGGTAATTAATCGCATACACTCGTTTTGTAGTTCGCAAATATACTGATATCAGGGCTATTTCCGAGTAAATTCCATGAAACCTTTTAATTATTACTTAATAATTACCTCCTGATTTACAATAACTAAATAACTATTTTAGCAGTCCGGCAAATGAAAGGAAAATTCAATATTACTATTCGTAAAGCAGAGCCTAATGACCTGATACAGGTCTATGGTTTAATCAGGGAACTGGCTGCTTTTGAAAAAGAACCGGATGAACCTTCCAATCCGCTGAAAAAATTCATCGAAGAAGGCACCTGTAAACAGCCGCGTTTTCAGGTTATCCTGGCGGATGACAATGGGAAAGTGGCCGGCATCGCCCTGTATTATTACGGCTATTCCACCTGGAAAGGCTCGATGATTTACCTAGATGATCTGGTAGTAAAAGAATCTTACCGAAAAAAGGGAATCGGCAGAAAATTAATGGACGAACTGATAGCGATCGCCAGAGAAGAAAAAATCAACCAGCTGCGCTGGCACGTGCTGGACTGGAATGAGAACGCCATCAATTTTTACAAAAAATATCCGGTGACATTTGACAATACCTGGATAACGGTTAAGATAGAGAAAGAAAATTTATTATAAACACAGTGGAATACATCATTTTACTAATAAAAAGATATTACACGTTGCTAATTGGACAGTATGAAAGTATTTAAATTCGGAGGTGCATCGGTAAAGGATGCCGCAGGAATCAGAAACGTAGCGTCGATTGTACAAAAATACGGCGAACAGGATTTAGTAGTGGTGGTCTCCGCTACCGGAAAAACCACAAACGCACTGGAAGAAGTTATAAAGGCTTATTTCAACAATACGGATGCAAAAGCCGCTTTTGACGTTGTCAAAAAGAATCATGATACTATCTGCAGGGATCTGTTTAATGATGATACACATGAAGTGTTTGACAAACTGCAGAATGTCTATGCCGAAGTGGACTGGCAACTGGAGGAAAGCAGGAAGGAAAGCTATAATTATGTTTACGACCAGATTGTATCGCAGGGTGAATTGATTTCGTCTGTCATACTCAGCGCCTATCTGAATGAAGCGGGTGTGAAAAACAGCTGGCTGGATGTGCGTGATGTAATGAAAACGGACGACACCTACCGCGAAGCGGTGGTGGATTGGAATAAGACACAATCCCTGATGAATTCGGTCGTAAAACCTATGCTAAAAGATTCCATCATCGTTACACAAGGATTTATCGGATGTACCGCCGAAAACTGCACCACCACCTTAGGCAGAGAAGGCTCCGATTATACTGCGGCAATCTTCGCCAATATGCTGGATGCCGAAAATCAAACCATCTGGAAAGATGTACCGGGTGTTATGAACGGCGACCCGCGCGTTTTTGACGATGCTGTCTTCATAGATGAGATTTCATTCAATGAAGCGGTGGAAATGACGTTTTACGGAGCAACCGTCATCCATCCGAAAACCATCAAACCCTTACAGAATAAGAATATCCCGTTACTGGTAAAATCGTTTATACATCCGGAAGGCAAAGGCACGGTAGTGGGCGGAAAGGACAACAACCTGCCGCCGGTAAGAATCGTAAAAAACAGCCAGGCATTAATCGTTCTGCACACCAAAGATTTTTCGTTTGTGGAAGATGAGGTGGTGGCGGAAATATTTACGGCATTCTCCAAAGCCAATTTAAAACTCAATATGATGCAGCAGGGCGCCATTTCTTTTGATGCCGTAGTTGACAATATACCTGAAAAGATTGAAAAAGTGAAGGCTGCCTTACAGGATAAGTTTGATTTTTCCATCGAAGAGAATCTGACCATACTGACCATCCGTCATTACAACAGCTTTGACTACATCAATAAATTTAAGGGAGACAGAAATGCGATACTGGAGCAGCGGCGGCCAAGCACCTACCAGGGGTTGCTGGCTTAATATTTAAGGCCTGCCGTCAAAGTATAAATAATTTCCTCCGCCGGACTTCCTGCTTCAGCAGTTTCAGTTCGCGCCCCATTTGCCCGGAAACACTGGTATTTTCCTGTGCCCTTCGTATCAGGTAAGGGATGACATCTTTCACCGGGCCGTAAGGCATATATTTACTGGTATTGTAGCCTTTTTTCGCCAGGTTAAAGGTGATATGGTCGCTCATCCCCAGCAGCTGGGAGAAATGAATATGCGGGTGATTATTGGATAAGTTGCCCTGCTGCATTAGCTGAATAGCCAGTAAGGTACTCTCTTCATTGTGTGTGGCCACGCAGATGGCAACATGTCCTATATTTTCGATTGCATATTTTACCGCTTCGTTATAATCATTATCCGTATGGCTCTTTGAAATCTGTATCGGATTGTCATACCCCATTTTCGAAGCGCGTATTTCTTCCTTTTCCATATAGGCTCCCCGTACCAGTTTAACGGCATAGATGAATCCTGCCTGTTTCGCCTTTTCAGCCTGTTCTTTGAAAAACTGCAGCCTGTCTTTTCTGTACAACTGGACCGTATTGTAAATGATAGGTTTTTCCTTGTTGAATTTAGACATCAGATCCCAGGTCAAATCATCCAGTGGCTGCTGTATCCAGCTTTCTTCGGCATCCACAAACAGGCTGACGTTATTGTCATGAGCCAATTGTGCCAGATTATAAATACGGCTTTTTGCCGTTTCAAAAACAGGCCGTTCCGTGGGAGATAATGTTTCTTTGGCATGTAACCTTTCCAGAATGGACAATGGTATCAGTCCCGTAAATTTAGAACAGACTATATCTACCGCATTGTAGTTTTTTGCAAAAAAAATGGCCTGCCGGATAGCATCCTCAGTACGCTGGAAATCTTCCTCGCTTTCCTTCCCCTCCACTCCGTAATCCAAAATACTCCGCACGCCATATTCATACAGATGATTGATTTTTTTAGTCGCCAGCTCCAGGGAATCACCGCCACAAAACACGGCATAAATGGTGGGACGCATGCCCATTGCAACCGGCGTTTTGATACCCATATCCATCATTCGGGAGGCTGTCTTCGTTCCTATATCCACCAGCCAGCCGACATTTATCAGACGAAAAATCTGATAATCACGGATAAGCTCCCGATTGGATTTGTATGCAAATGCGGTTTGTGTATTATTGAAATCCACGATTGTCTTTTAGTCCTTGAAGATACGAATTTTCCATTTACCGGTTCCAGATTTCCCAGCTTCGTTCAGCCTGCAGGTATAACATTTCCAATCCGTTTTTTGTTTGCGCATGTCGCATCTTCCCATATTTTAAAAAGAGCGTTTCATCCGGATTATAAATCAGATCGTATAACAAATGCTTGTCTGTAAGGACCTGATAAGGAATATCCGGCGCCTCTTGCGTATGTGGATGCATACCTACCGGAGAACAATTGACAATGAGTGTTGATTCCCGAACAACTGCATCGTCCAGTTCCTGATAAGTGATCGTGTTTTTTGATTTATTCCTCGATATAAACTGAAACGGAATGCCCAGTTTTTGCAGAACATACACGACAGCTTTGCTTGCACCACCGGTACCAAGTATCAATGCGGCAGTATGCTGTGGTTTCAATAAAGGCTGTAAACTCTTTTCAAATCCAAAGCCATCCGAGTTATATCCGATTTTTTTGCCCTTTGTAAATTTGATGGTATTCACTGCTCCGATAGCTTTCGCCTCTTCATCGAGTTCATCTAAATAAGGAATGATTTGTTCCTTATACGGAATGGTGACATTCAGCCCTGCCAGATTTTCTTCCCGCTCGCACAAATGCCTGAACAGTTCCATTCTCTCCAGCGGGAATACATCGTACACCGCATCAGTAATCTTTTCCCGTTCAAATTTCTCCTTGAAATACCCTTTGGAAAATGAATGCGACAAAGGGAAACCGATCAATCCGTACTGCTTCATTCCTGATTTTTTAGAAAAAAGTATTCCCACTTTCGTGGGAATACTTCAATTGAATTTTAGTTTTAGTTAATTATATTCTGCGATGATTGCATGAATCTGAAGGTTATCCTTCAGCTTTTCAGAAAAATCAAATAACAATTCATGGGAAGTGAAATTACTTTGCAGCAATTCTCTCAGCAACACTTCTCCTTCCTTGTTTTTATTTTCTAAAAATGCGAGCGCCGCTAATGCAAAATTGAGTTCGACGGTGGTTTTGCAAACCTCTGTGCCTTTCAGCAGAATTTGTCTGGCTGTTTCCAGATCGCCGCTGTCCGCCATAATCCTGGAAAGTATATAATACGCTTCATACCGTTTTACAAAGATATCAATTGCCGTTTCACAGGCATCGATAGACACTTCGGTTTCTCCGATCTCCAATGCGGCTTCCGCCATCGCCAGACAGAAATCATACTGTTCTTTTTCCAGTTCATTGGCTTTTTGAAAGGATTTGTAAGCCTGCTCCCACAGTCCTTCCTGTTTGTACGTCTCTCCTATTCTGAAATAGGCTTCTGACAAGGATGGATTATCATGTACCGCCTTGCGGTAACAGTAACGCGCCATTTTCATATTGCCCAGCGCTTCATGGCATTTCCCCTGCAGGAAAAATATTTCGTCATCCGCCTCAAAGGTTTCGCACATTTCTTTGATGACCTCCAATGACCTGGTAAAATTCTTTTTTTTGAAATGCAGTTCAGCGATATCCTGGTAGACAAAATCAGCGTCATCGTTAATGGCCAATACATACTCAAAAGCATCTATCGCCTTTTCGTACTCATCACATCCGCGATACGAACAAGCCAGGTTATACCATGCAAACTGATTATACGGATTCAAATCAATCAAACGCAGATGCAGCGGAATGCTTTCTTCATACCGGTCGGTAATCTCGATGCAGTAATTCAAACGATTCAGTGCTTCTTCATTATTCGGTTCTATCCTGAGGCATTCGATGAGACAGTTATAGACTTCATAATATTTCTCCCAGTCTTCATACACATCACACATTTGAAGATAAACATCCGGTAAATCCTCTTTATCCGCTTTTTCCAGCAATTCCTGGAGGATAAAGACCGCCTCCTTATAGCGTGACTGGAATGTAAATATTTCAGCCCTCAGCAGTCCAATGCCTATTTCGGTACTGTCATAAATTTCCGCTTTATCCAATGTATCCAGGGCGATGTCCAGTTGCTTCAGTTCAAAATAAATCTGCGCCTTCTTCAGCAGCAGAATGGAAGAATAGGGATGCTGCAGCAGCGATTGTTCCGCAACTTCAAGTGCATTATCAAATCGCCCCATATCTTCATAATATTCAATAATGACTTCATAGTCATCCTGATCAAAGAAGGGCGTTTGAGCGCCCTGTATGGATTGTTCGTATTGGGCTACTAACTCAGATACGTTGATGGGATCGTCTTCATTTTCAAATTCAAAGCTACTCATAGGCTATAATTATGGAGTGAGTTTGTCAGTAATTCAAAGTTAATGGTTAATATTGTAATACTATTTGATAGAAAAGTTAAGTGTTAAATATGAAACCCCTTTTAATAGTTATTAACATCTTGGTATTATCAATATATTACCCTGTTTACGGACAAGACAGTATTGAAGCCATTAACGTTCAATCTGAAAAAGAAGTTCGTTTCAAACGATTATTTTCCGTTCAGCAGAAGTATTTGAAGTGGACAGACAGTAAAAACAGGGAATTTCCGTTTGCCGTTCCGGCTGTTGCCTACAATAAATATGACGGGGTGCAAATTGGTGCTGCACTCATCAACCTGAAACAGCCGGTTAAGAATGTAGATTTTACCGGAACCTTGTTTTACGGAATAAAATCCCGAAAAGTGAGCGGCACGGCAAATGTCGATTATTACTATCGTCCTGAAAAAGGGGTGCTGACCGAACTGAAACCCGGTGTTAAATTCCAGTCGTTCACCTACTATGATTTTGTGAAACCATTGAAATATTATGCCATTCACCCGGAAATCGTCGCCACCTTCAACCATCGTTCCGAGAGGCTGGAAAAAATGACACACCAGATTTCATTCACCCATCATACTGTTTTACGAAAAGACTTCACGTTTGCCTACACAGACAGTGTAAATACCGTTTTGAAAGATACCCTCACCCGTTTTTATGCCAATGTTTTAAAATATACATTCACCCGGGCAGACCGGAATTTTCCGTTCACGGCGTCTTTCACACTGGAACAATCCAGATCATTTGTAAAAAGCTATCTGGAAGTTAACTCCTTTATTCGCTATCAGTTGAAGAACTACAATACCGGTGTTCATCTGCGTTTTTTTGTCGGAGGATTTTTATGGCGAAGCAGCCGTTTCAAATTCAGGCTCTATCCGGACGTTGGATTTAACTTAAACGGCAAACGGGGGGAGCAAAATTACCTGTTTGATGATTTCTATGCCGGGCGAAATGAACAGCAGGGCTTTGCCGCCAATCAGATTACAAAGTCAGATGGCTTTTTTAAGGTAAGTACTCCCTTAAACGCCATTGAAACCGGACAGACGGCAGACTGGTTGCTGGCAATGAATTTTAAGATTGACTTTCCCATTCAATACGTTCCGATAAAATTTTTCTTTGATTTAGGTTACTCCTACGACAATCACCTGAACCCTTCCAACCTTTTGCCGGTTAAGGGATTCCAATACGATGGGGGTATCCTATTCAGCTTTTTTGATGAAGGATTTGAAGTTTACCTGCCACTGCTGATGAGCAAGGAATACAGAGATTATTTTAAGGCCAACGCACCAAAATTCGGACAGCGGATATCTTTCCTGCTGGACCTTCATAAGCTCGAACTGCACAAAAAAATCAGAGACTTAAAATTCTAAAAAAAGGCTGAACAAATGTTCAGCCTTCAACTATATTGGGTCGACGGGTAATAAGGAATTTATGTTTCTACCCAAAAGAATTAACTAAAGGTAATTTATTATGAACAGATGAAGGTTGACACATATCAATAAAACTACAAAGTGATAAATTTTTGACATTTGTCATAATAAATATGTATTTTCGAATTGAAACATACCTAAGAAAATAAACAGAACAACATGGCCAATGTTTTTTATAAAAATTTCACACCCGAATTAAAATTCAAACAACGCAGTAAGCCATCTCATGAAGAGTGTATAGAATATTTCTTTCATTTTCTTCAAAACTTCAAAATATTCTCTGATAAAGACTTCGAGGGTATAGAAAAATATTTGCAATATGGTATGTGGGAGAAAAATGAAACTATATTTAAGGTGGGGGAAACAGGTGAGTATATGAATTTTATTTGCCAGGGTGCCGTAAAATATTATACAGAAAACCAACACGGCCAGCACATTATCGGATTTTTAACGGAATGTAATTTTTGTTCCCCTATGAAAAACTTCTTTGTAAAGCTGCCTTCCGATGAAGGGGTCACCTGTGTGGAAGACACCTATGGTATAAAAATATCGTTGGAAAACTTTATTAAAATACTGGAACAAAAACCATTTGCCGGTTTCTTTCAGAAACTCAACAATGACCTCTTGTACTTTTTTGAACAGCGACTTATGGCTTTGCAATCTTTAGATGCTAAAGAACGTTATGAACTGACGATGAAAGAAGACCCCATATTTTTAACCGTTATTCGCTGCAGGATATCGCCAACTTTCTCGGTATTACCCCTGAAACTCTGAGCAGAATCCGGAACGGTAAAGGAAAAAGAATAAAATAATCACCTGACTTTGTCAGTTAATGACCTGAATACCTCACTGTGAAATGTAAGATTTATCGTATTACCTTTTTTTTGACTTTATCTTAGTTCTGAAACAATCCGCAGGCTGCGAAAAGGTGAAACAACCCCATAAATCTATATTCTGGAAATTGGAAAGGTCATGCAGTGCGGGCCTCCGCGTGCACGTGACAATTCGGCAGAAGACAACGTGATGATGGTTTTATTCAGTTCTTCCAGTGTAAACGCTTCCGACAGCACCCGTTTGGCACTCACAATGGAAAATCCATTCTCCCGGAACGCTTTCAGCGTATGAATATTCCGCTCATAGCAATAGGCTACTCCGGATTTAACCGACACAAAATTACACCCGTCTGTCCATTGTTCCCGCTGCTGAAACGGCGATACGCCATTGCCGCAGGAAATAAACTGCATGGCAGGATAAATTTCTTTCATCAGTTCCTTTAGCGATGGATGCAATACCGCCCGCTTGTTGTCTTTAGAATAGGTGATGACATCCACCTTGTCATTTTTCTCGAACATCAACGGCGAAAAACCGACACAGGTCTCCGCACTGATCATCGTAAAAATGGTGTCCAGATGCATGCAGTAGCGTTCGTTGGGAATTTCCACCACCGTCACATAATCCACCACATCGTGTTCAAACAGATAATTTTTCAGTTCAAAGATGGCGTCCAGGCTCGTGCGTTCACTCTCTCCTATCAGCAGATGCCGCGGATGTATCAGCATGACATCACCGCCTTCAATGGACATATCCGAATCCTTTTCCAGGTTTTCATCCGTCACGAAGTCAATCACCTTACCTTTGAAAGAGTCAAACAACGGATGGTATTGAGCGATAAACTTGTTCAGGAAATTTTCGCGTAACCGAACGGACTTATTGGCCTTGGAAACAATCAGATGATCATTGACCACACAGCCGATATCCCGGGTGAATACCAGATTAGGCAGCGGCTTGATGATGCTTTCCTCACTATCCGGATGCACGCCGGAAATCAGCACCTGACCGAGGTATTCCGGTTCTATCTGTTTCAGTTTTTCATATTTGCCCAGGCTCAAATCTTCCTTCTCATAGATATATTCGAGCATCTCTTCTTTTACCGAATCGTTTTTCAGAATATCTTCCAGTAAAGATTGAAACTCGATGACATTCTCTTTACCCAAAAGCTGCCTCAATGTTTCGGTGAACTGGTAATGTTCATCAATCATACGGGGCAGGAAAACGATGTCGTCATACAGCAATTCTTCCGCAATCTCCGGCGACACATGGTCAATGCCCATATCCGGCTCGTGAACAATCACCTTCTGTAATGTTTGTATTTCTGAGTTTATCTGCATAAAACTATCTTCAATTCGAATTTAATTCATTAATTGTTACTTCAGCCTGCATACCATGCGCACCGGCTGGTGGTCGGAATATTCAAAGCCCATATCCTCGCCTTTTACTTCCAGCAGCTCCACATTCGGAGACAACAGGAAAAAATCTATTACAGTTGTATAGGTTTTACCGGGTTCATACGTAAAATCAACTTTGCGGTTAGTAGGAACATTCTTGTCAAATGCAAAGACCCAGTCTTTCTCAATAAAATCGGATGGAACGGGCATCTCTTCATAATCGCTTTTTTCTTTCAATGGCTGATATCCGGGCGGAATCTGATTCCAGTCACCGCCGACTACGACGTAATTCCCTTTGGCATATTCTTCTGTGATATACTTTTTAAAATAGGCCATTTCCTGTTTCTTCAGCGTACCGCCATCGTAGGCGGAGTTGTGCGTATTGATAACAATGAGCTGTTTGCCGCTCTTCAGGTTGAAGCGATGTTTCACAAAACAGCGGTCCAGGAAAAACAATCCTTTAGGCCAGGAGAAATTGGATGGGAACGCATACTTGACCGGTTTCTCCGCATCCCTGTATTTGTAAAACGTTCCTATACCTCCCAGTACTTTTCCCATCGGCTCGAAGAAAGGAATGGGTACGTACTTCACATCATAGTTTTTGCCAAAGACCGCTTTAAAATTCCCCAGTGTTTCAAAAGCCTGCTGAAACTGTTCGGTATGATAACTGCGTTTGGAATTTCTGTCCATCTCCTGAATATGGATAAAGTCGGCATCTGCTTTCCACTTTGCAATCGTTTCCATAAAACCTTTGAAATTCTTTTCGGATAACACCCGGGAAGGACGCACCATTTTCCCGCCATCGTAAAAGAAATCGGATTCTTTTCCCAGTCCGCAATAGCCGATATTCCAGTCATAAAACACCAGCGTATCTTTTTCCAGCAGCGGCAATGCTTCCTTAGGTTCCAGCACTTCCGCTGCTTCCTCCGCCTTCGGTTTGTAATCCGTCAGCTGCGCAACCAAAATCGCCCCTATTACATACATGCCGAACAGTATGGCCACCGCAAGGATTATTTTAATGAGTATCATGCCGTATTTTTTCATGTGAATACTTTGTGAATGACGGTAAGAACCTTAAATTTAGGCTTATTTTAGAATATAAAATCAATCTGCATGAAAAATACAGTATTAAAATGGAAATCGAACGACGGGCTGGATATTTTCGGGCAAAAATGGGAAAACGAAACCCAACCGGCAAAAGCGGTGATTTGCCTGGTGCATGGTTTCGGCGAACACAGTTCCCGATATGAACACGTTGCTCAGTTCTTTACGGATAACCACTATGCTGTGATTGCTTATGACCATCGGGGGCATGGACGCTCCGGAGGCAAAAGAGGACACTTCCCTTCCTATGATGAATTCATGAATGATGTGGAGAACCTGAACAGGCAGGCAGACATCCATTTTCCCAGCCTTCCGAAGATTTTATACGGACACAGTATGGGCGGAAACGTAGTGGCCAATTTCGCCATGAAGCGCAATCCGAAGGTGGCCGGCATCGTATTGTCTTCTCCGTTTTTCAATACCGCATTCGAACCACCTGCCATTAAAATCGCTGCCGGGAAGTTCATGCGCAACCTGATTCCGACCTTTTCCCTTCCTTCCGGATTAGATGTGAATGCCATTTCCAGAGATAAGGAAGTGGTGAAAAAATACAGCAACGACCCGATGGTGTTTGACAGCATTTCCTCCAAGATGGGCATCGAACTGATTGAATTCGGCCAGGAGGCGGTAACCAACGCCGCTAAACTGACATTGCCAGCGCTCTTGTTTCACGGCACTGCCGACCAGCTTACCTCCTTTGATGCCAGCAAACAATTTGCTGCCAACGCGGGAAAAAATGTAACCTTCATTGAATATCCGGGCTTGTACCACGAATGCCATAATGAGCCGGAAAAGGGACAGGTTCTGCAGAATGTGCTGGACTGGTGTAATAAATTGACCGGATAGTGCTCATATTCAGATTTTAATTGTATCTTTGTTCAACTATAGTTCTTTTTAATTTTTCTTGTCTAATGTTGTAAATGTTCATTTGATTTGATTTTAAAAAGTATGTAGCCCTATTTTAAAATTTTTAAATAAAAAAAAATGAACATTTTTGTTGCAAACATTGAAAGAAAAGTGACTGACGAACAATTACAGGAATTGTTTTCTCAGCACGGAGAAATCGCATCTCTGAAATTAATCAAAGACAGAGACACAGGCGTCAGCAAAGGCTATGCATTCGTGGAAATGCCCAACGATGACGAAGCTCAAAAAGCTATCGATGCTTTAAATGAGTACGAACTGGAAGGCAGAGCATTAGCCGTAAACGAAGCTCGTCCTAAAACGGAGTACAAAAAATCAAGCGGCGGCGGCGGTTACAAAGGCGGCGGTGGCGGTTACAAAGGCGGCGGTGGCGGCGGCTATAACAAAGGCGGCTACGGCGGTGGCAGTGACTACAAAAAAAGGTATTAATAATAACCAACATACTTTAAAGCCTTCGATTTTTCGAAGGCTTTTTTTATTGGTAAAAACAAAATGCGTATCGTAAATTGTGGCGGATAAGACTGCCATGTATTCAAACACCTTTTTAGAAAAGTTACTGGTTCGCCTGAAAAGCGGTGATGCAAGGAGTATACATCTCAATGCGCTGCCCGGGAATTTTGCGCGTTTGGATGTTTACGATCTGGCGACGATAGAGCAAAGCTTACATTTATCCTTCCTACAACAGCTGCTGACTAAAAAATCCTTCCGGTTTTCCATTACCGTTGAGCCGGAAGCCTGGAAAGATAAAAACGAAGACCATCAAAAAATCATTCAGCGTATCATCAGGCGTCTGAACCATCTGGAATATCAGGATAAGGAAGAGTTTTCAGAACACGGCTACAGCACCTTCGGATTCGGTTATCCGTTACTGATTAAACGTGACCCCAATCATCCGGAAAGAATCATCAAAGCTCCTTTGCTAATCTGGTATTTGTCCATTGATAAAGACACCCGAAAAAACAATACCTGGATCATTTCCCGGAATGAAGAGCATCCGCTCATCTTCAACGAACTGCTGCAATCCCATTTTGAACAGCAGGAGCAAATAAAAACCGATGACCTCGAAGCGCTCCTCGAAGATGATTTTTTGGAAGAGAAACAGTTGAATGTCTTTTGCAAACGATTGTTAGAAAAAATGCATATACCCTTTGCCGCGGATGAAAATATTGTCACGCTGCTGCCGGGTTCAAACAAAGAAGCGATTGAAAATTGTACCAAAGAAAAACCATGGATACGCTGGAGTGCGATATTCGGGCTTTATAAAATGCAGAAACAGCCCATCATCCGGGATGTGGAAAATCTGCTGCGCAAACAGTCCTCAATCAGGAATGAGGAAACAAGCAACCTACAGACAGCTAATTATTTTGACGGCGAAGTCCTTACACCCATAGCACTGGACTCCAGCCAGGAGAATGTATTGAATCAGTTAAGCAACAGACATAACCTGATTATCCAGGGTCCGCCGGGAACAGGTAAAAGCCAGACGCTCACGGCCATCATCACGCAGGCATTACTGAATAAACAGAAAGTGCTGGTCGTTTGTGAGAAACGCACGGCGATGGAAGTGCTGTACAATAATTTAAAATCAAAGAACCTGGAACATCTTTGCGCTATCATAGAAGATGTATATACTGACCGAAAAAAGATGGTAGAACAGGTTCGCGCCATCATTGAAAGCAATGCCCCTGCCGTACGGTTCAGGAGTCATGATTATGAAATGCTGCACGGACAATTTTTATCGCTAAAGGAAGAAATCAACTTCAGAATAAACTTAACCCAAACGACCGTATTCGGTGATGATACCTGGCTGGAATTACTCTGCAATAGCTCCATCCTGAATTCAAATCCTGAGGTAGCGGCCAAAGCAGACTCATTAAACAAACTACTTCGCAGCAGCGATTATCAATTTTCGTTTGAAGAATACCTTTCCCTGAAAGATAAAATTATTGCAGCTCATCATTTGTATTCAACCGTTCACGCAGATGCCGTTATCTTTGAACAACTCCATTCCAACCTATCTGACAGTGCTGTTGATGAAACGCAGCTATTTGACAGCCTGACCGCTCTCTTTCAACTCAGCGGCAATTTAGAAAACACGCTTCAAGCCAATCTTAATACATATCAGGATGATTTTAATTTACTGACCGGCATTACTCATTTCAAGATAGCTGTCCTGTCCGTCTTTTTATCTTCCTACAGGCAAATAAAAGAAGAGAAAAAGAGTTGTCTGTCAGTTTATACCCATATCAAGTTATATTCAGAGGTATATCCGTCCTTCGGAGTTAACTTCATTTCCACCGACAATCTGGAAAAAATGGAAATACTGCTTCCACCTTTACAGCATGTGAGAATTCAAACAGAAAAACTCCTGCAAAAGCAGCACTTATTCTCCGATTATTATCAATACCGGAAGTATATCCTCCAACAAGACTCCAACACTCAAAATATACTGAATGCAATAGCAACTACGGGCGATACGGATTGGGAAACCATTTTCACGACCTACTACCTGAATCAGTTTATCCTGAAAACGGCAATGGAGAATAACCTGAAAGATGACACGCAACAATTGTACAATGAGCTCGGACAAAAAGACGTATCACTAAAACAACCCATTTGTGATAAGATAAACCATATCTGGCAGGAGAACATCCATCAGCTGTTACAAAATGCAGACATCACCGAACTGAAGTATCTCTACAACCAGCGGAAGAACAAGCAATTCGCCACCCGGAACTCTCTCCGGAAAATCGTACATCACGATACTGATTTCTTTACTACGCTGTTTCCTGTTTTAATGGTAAACCCGTCGGTATGCACCTCCATTCTACCGTTTCAGGAGGATTTATTTGATTTTATAATTTTAGATGAAGCCAGCCAGCTGAGAATCGAAGATACCTTTTCTTCCCTATTAAGAGGAAAAATAAAAATCATCTCCGGAGACAAGCACCAGATGCCGCCCAGCAACTTCTTTGGCAGTGAAACCATTTTCTGGCAAGAAGAGGAATCAGCGCAAGAAACGGAAAGCTTCCTGGCGGAAAGCAAATCGCTCCTGGAGTATGCAGACGATGCCAACTATAAAAATTCCTACCTCGATTTTCATTACCGTTCACTGCATCCCGACCTGATACAATTCTCCAATCACGCTTTTTATCAATCCCGCCTGATACCTATGCCGGAGAAAGAACATTACCCTGCACTGATTTATAAAAACACAGAAGGAACCTACACACAAGGCACCAATACAAAAGAGGCATCTGATATCGTTACGTTCATCTATCAGCTTCAAAAGACAAACGGCGCATATCCCTCTGTCGGAATTGCCACGTTTAATATCTTCCAACGTGACTTAATTTTAGATCAACTGTATGAACAGGCGTATGCAGAAACACAGAAAAATGAACTATTGCGGGAACTATTGGACAAAGGGCTCTTTGTAAAAAATCTGGAAAACATCCAGGGAGATGAACGCGACATCATGCTACTTTCCACTACATTCGGTAAAGACGAGAACGGAAAATTCAGGCAGCTTTTCGGCCCGCTCTCTCAGGAAAAAGGTTATCAGCTGCTCAATGTCATCATTACAAGAGCGAAACATTCCCTGTATGTATTCACGTCCATTCCTGAAACCGTCTTTATGAATTTTGAAATGGAACTGAAACAAAAAGGCAATCAGGGAAAAAGTATCTTTTATGCCTACCTGGCTTTTGTGAAAGCAAAACATGAACACAATGAACAGCAGGTACAATTTATACTGAATCAGTTACAGCAAAACAATACGCCGCTTTTTAACAACAAACCAACCGATACAGCCACCCCCTTTAAGAATCGTGTATATGCCGCACTTAAAGAATATTTCGGGGAAGATGTTCAGCAGGATTATACATTTGGCGGTTTTACGCTCGACATTATTCTTTATAAAAACAAGCTCCCGTTTCTGCATATAGACTTTGAGAAAACCGGACACTACCATCCCGAAGTTTCCTACAGGACAAAACTGCACCGGCAAAAGATTCTGGCAGAGTATGGTATACTAACCTATCATTTATGGTCATACCACTGGTGGAAAAATCCGGCATCTGAACTGGAAAAAATAGGCCGCATCTTATCCTAAAAAGAGTGCCTTTAAAAATAGTAGGTTTTTGGTGGATTTGATATTTGTCAAATAATATAGATTTCTGTTAAAATTTGTCTAATTAATCTGTTTGCAGGTACAAAAAGTATCAACAAATCACTATTTTTAGTTAGCCGTAACTAATTATTATAATTCATGAAAAAATCTCTTTCCAGAAGAAAGTTTATCGGACTTTCCGCTGCAGCAGGATTAGCCTCCACCCTACCATTATCGGGATGCAGTAAAGCAGAAGTGATTCCCAGTGTAAATGACTATGAAGCCATCGTCATTGGCTCCGGATTTGGTGCTTCAGTTTCCGCCTTGCGACTTACAAAAGCAGGAAAGAAAACGCTGATGCTGGAAATGGGCAAAGAATATGACATCAATCCATCCAAAGAGGTCTTTACAAAAACACTGAACCCGGACGGTCGTTCCTTTTGGTTAAAGAGAAAGACAGCAGCCCCTGTAACGACCATTCAGTTTGATATTCCGAAGTATGTAGGTGTGCTGGATAAAGTATCGTTTCCGACATCTTATATGAATATTTACAGGGGTACCTGTCTGGGTGGTGGTTCTGTCGTATATGGAGCGATGCTGCCGTATGCACAACCATCCATGTGGAATGAATATTTTCCTTTTGTCGAATACAGCGAAATGACAGACAAGTGGTATCCTAAAGTAAAAAGCATTTTAAATTTCAGCGAAGTACCCGATGACATCTTAAATTCAAAGTATTACAAGTATGCCCGCGTAGGCTTATCACATTGTGAAAAGGCCGGCATGGATAAAGTCATGCTGAATGCCGGTGTCGACTTTACTATCATTCGCGGGGAAATGAACGGCACGGAAAAAAAATCATCGTTAGGCGGTGAGTTGCTGTATGGTTCCAACAACGGCTATAAGAACAGCCTGGACAGGAATTATATTCCTGCTGCAAAAGCAACCGGCAATTTAACGATCGAAACCCTGCACAAAGTAGATTTTGTAAAACAACTGCCGGACGGACGCTATGAAGTGAACGTACTGAAGATAAATGAACAGGGCGATACGGAATACACCAAAATATATACCTGCAAACATCTGTTTGTGAATGCAGGCGTGGTGGGCACCATGCAGATACTCCTAAAATCAAAATATCTGGGAGGACTCGTGAATCTCAACGATGAAGTGGGTAAACACTGGGGCAATAACGGCAATGTGATGGCTATGAGAGTCCTGCTGAATGAAGAAACAGGCGCTGACCAGTGTATCGTTCCGGTAACGGCTTATGGAGATCTAAACAATCCCGTTGCACCGTTGCTGGCTGAACAGGCGCCATTTCCGATTGGAATGGAACTGAAACAGTTACTGACCCTTGCTATTACGAAGAATCCAAACCGGGGTTATTTTAAGTATAATCCTGCAACAGATAACGCCGAATTATATTTTGACAGCAGCCAGATGGAGTTATCCAGAAGAGCCATGGGTAACTTTATAGACCGACTGAATGCAGCCAACGGCGGCTCCCTGGATCGGTTGTTTTATTTTAACGGAAAAGGATTTGGGGATGATTTCACCTATCATCCGCTTGGTGGTGCCGTATTGGGCTTAGCAAGTGATACGTATGGTAGATTAAAGGGTTATGAAAATTTATATTGTTTAGACGGCTCCATGATGCCCGGCTTCTCCTGTTGTGCCAATCCTGCATTAACCATAGCTGCATTAGCGGAACGCGCCATGGAAAATATAATCGCTGAAGATTTTGTATAAAAAATACGGTCAATACTTTTAGTATTGACCGTCGACTTATTTTTTTCAGTTCACTATTATACTAATACACGACTCCGAAACGAACGTATCCGCCGTGACCTAGAAATACAGAGCCGGAAACCGGATTAACCGTTAGTCGATATCCCCCGTTTAGTGAAACACCAACTTGTTTGATAATTTTAAACTCAACGCCAAGTCCGGTATTCGAAACGAAGTTGTGAGATATGCTGCCTGTAAATGCAGAAACTAACGTATTTAACTGATAACCGGGTGCGATATTGATAAACGGAGATACTCTCTTCTTTAAGAAGTAAGCACGCATATCTAATGTAATTGGAAAAGATATGAATCCTCCCCTTCCATATTCCGTACCAATACCCAATCCAATCCCAAAGTGAGGTGAAACACGGCCACCCAACACTTCATTGAAAGAAAAAATGGCCGTTCTGCCGGAGAAAGCCACACCTAATTCCGTAATACTCACAAATCCTTTTTTATAATAATCAACCGGTTCAGTCGCTTTAGGTTTAACGGCAGTAAAAGCGTTTTCAAACTTTCCACGACTGAAACCTTGAAGCAAGAACACCATGAAAAGAAGGGTTATGGTAATTTTTTTCATATTAACTTATTTTATTAAGTAAATATATTCCGAATTCGTAAATAAATCAATGATAAAAATCAGTTACTCTAATAATTTATTAACGGAAAAAAATCAGCAGCATTAAAACTTCACCGCCATGCCGATTTTCGCTACGCACATCTCCAGCCAGCCGGCTTCCATATTCACACCCAAATGGTCTAAGAAATAATATCGCATTCCGATACCTGCTCCTGCTGTAGCACCGGCATATTTACCCACGCTTTTGCCTATTCGTATAATGGCGCCTGCATGCACAGGGATATATACATCTAATTTAGCCGGATGAATTTTGGTTTGTTTTTTCTGATAAATCATCTGGTACAGATGTAAAACCCCTCTGCCACCAACGCCAATACCCGCCTGCCTGTTACCCGCATCGTATCCTATGAATACCCCAACACTAAAGAACGGATGGGCCGCTACATCAAAATTCAAGAGCATGCCTGGCCGAAATCCAAGCTGATAACTTTTGAGCGACAGACTATCAGTTTTCTTTCCGGTAAAGGCATAATGGCTTCCGAAATTAAAATTGACATCCATCTGGATGAACCCTTTATGAATACCTTCCAGTTCCAGTGCTGATTTGTCTTTCATTCTTTTCAGGGAATCCTTAACTGCAAAATCATAGCCTTCATTTGCAATGGAACAGTTAACAAAAAAGAGGCTACCCAAAAAGAATATAAAAAATTTCATCCCGTTAATATTATGCTGCAAATGTATCACTTATTCATTCAGTTCTGAAATAAAAAAATCCTCCGATGTACGGAGGATTTATATAAAATTATATTGAACTAGTAATTACAGTTTGATGGAAACACCACCTTCAACTATACTCTTACCATATCCAACTTCAAAGTTAACACCGATTTTATCAGTAAAGAAGTATCTGACACCAAATTGTGGGCCTGCAAAGATAATACCTCCCACACTACCAGAACCTGATGGAAAATGGGCAACTAAACCAGAACCAAAATTCAAACCAACAAATAAATCTAATTTATCGCCAACGGCAACATTTTTCTTATCCGCAATCAACTGAAAAAAGTGGAAATTAGCTAAAATCCCTATCGGTACGTATAAATTTCCGCTGCTACCGCCAAAATGTCTGCCACCAATACCCGTAACGAGGCCAACACCTACATAATCATGGACACCAAATTCAGCTTGAACGGATAATGTTCCTGAATAAGCGAATGCGCCGTATCCCCATCCGTATCCAAAGCTGTGTCCAACGTAACTGGCAAATCCGCCTTTACCAAATTCACCGATGTAGGAGGATAAGCCTAAACCGATAGTTATTATTTTTGACCCTTTTCCCTCAAAGGCTTTTCCGCCACCGGAAGATTTAGCTGGTTTGGAGGCGGCATACATGTTCATTTTTGCCATGTTAATGCCCAGTTCGCTTGCGAATGTATTGCTGGTTAAGATCAGAGCAGCCAATACGATCATTGATTTAATAAGTTTTTTCATAATGGTTAATTTTGTTGAGCAAATGTATAACTAAAAAACCAAAGTGTATATACCTAATAACAAGTAAAAATTAACACAAATTAAGTTACTCACACCTTTTCCACAACAATGGCACTCGCACCGCCACCACCGTTGCATATACCGGCTGCGCCTATTTTTCCATTCTTTTGTTTCAATACGGAAATCAAGGTTCCGACTATCCTGCATCCTGAATTTCCTATCGGGTGTCCCAATGCCACCGCACCGCCAAAGACATTCACTTTCTCGTGCGCAATGTTCATCTCTTTCATATTGGCCAGTGCCACCACGGAAAAGGCTTCGTTGATTTCGAAGAAATCAACGTCTTCGATCTTTAAACCTGCTTTGCTTAATGCTTTTGGAATCGCTTTAGAGGGTGTCGTTGTAAACCACTCCGGTTCCTGAGATGCATCCGCGAAAGAAACTATTTTCGCCAATGGTTGAATACCCAATTCCTTCACTTTATCTCCGCTCATCAGCACCATAGCACTGGCTCCGTCGTTTATTTTAGAAGCATTAATGGCGGTAATGGTTCCTTCTTTATCAAAAGCAGGCTTTAAAGCGCCTACTTTTCCTTCGTCAAATTTCTGGTATTCTTCATCTTCTGTGACGGAGACATCCCCTTTTCTGGAAGCAATCACTACGGGTACTATTTCATCCTTGAAATAACCGTTTGCATACGCTTCCTGGGCACGTTTATAAGATGCGATGGCATAATTATCCTGATCTTCTCTTGTAAAAGAATAATGTTTGGCACACACCTCACCGGCATTGCCCATCATATATTTTTTGTAAGGATCCTGCAAACCATCCCGTACGATGGCATCGAGTATTTCTCCATTTCCATATCGGATACCTGTCCGTCCGCTGGGCAGATAATGCGGAGCATTGCTCATACTCTCCATGCCCCCGACGACCACTACGTGGTTGTCACCCAGCATAATCGATTGAGCCCCCAGCATAATCGCTTTCATACCGGAAGCACACACTTTGTTGATGGTAGTGCAGGGTGTCTTGGTGTTGATTCCGGCCGCTATCGAAACCTGTTGTGCCGGTGCCTGTCCGACATTAGCCTGCAACACATTCCCCAGATATACTTCGTCTATCTGATCGCCGTTCACGCCAGCACGCTCCATGGCAGCTTTCACCACTGTCTTTCCAAGTTCAATCACGTTAACACCCGCTAACGCGCCGCTTAAACTTCCTACTGGCGTTCTCGCCATCGATACAATAAATACTTCCTGCATGTTGATCTGTTTTATACAGGTAAAATTAATTAAAATCAGGCCCCATGATATCAATATCAGATAAAATAAAGATTAACTTCTTTCAAAAAGGTAGCTGATTTTTGCGTCAGGCTATAGTATGATTTAACTTTTTTGATTAAATTAGATGGTATGAAGAAATGGTTTGCAGTACTGCTTTCAGTTGGTTTCTTTATAGGCTGCAGGAAGGAAAACATTACATCCGTTCACTATTGGCTGGACAATATCGGCAGCCGGACGGATTTACCCTTCCTGCCGGATTCCAGCGCCAACTATTTCAGCTATTCTTTTTACAGAGCTACAGGAGATAAAACCGGTTTGCGACTGAAGGCAAAATTCATGTATGCAAGATACCAAAGCTATAATGTCTATAACCTGAATACACGCAGCAGTATTTCCAGCCTGGCGGATATTCAGCTAATGCCGGATGCGGGCAATGAAAATCCGTTCATTACACTCTCTCAGAACAGCAACAGAAATTACACGGTATATATGCTGCCGGATATTCCGGAAGCACAATCGTACCCCAACAAACTCCTGTTCCCTGATTCCATCACGGATGTCAACGTATTGCTGCGCAATTACCTGGCAGAAAAGGATGTGTATGGCGGTGTTCCATTACCTGATATTGAAGCGTTTGATCTGGCAACCGGTAAAACGGTCCCGACACCTGAACCACTTTCCATCACTTTTGCTGATTTTAATAATATTGTGGATGATTTAAGCCGGATTATCAACCTGACACAGCTTTTACAGCAAGGCAATAAGATTAACTTCTTTCGATTTGCAGGACTAGGTTTATTTCCGAACCTTGACAACCAATATATTTTCGCCCCACTTAAATTATATCCCAACGAAGTGGCCATATTAAAATTCCATCCACCTGCCTTTGCGGGTCAGCTTTCTGCCATACCGGCGGCTGATGTGCGTTATTTTTCGCTGTGCCTGGGCGACAGCAAAACCTATAACTATAAGACACTGGCAGATTATAATTTTAAAATCGCATCAGACGGGAATATTTATGTCGTAATAGGAAGGAAAGAATCCGACATCATTGCCAGGGCTTCCGGACTGAATTTCATAGAATGGGTACCGGAGTTAAAAAATGAAGGATTAGTTATTTACAGGAATTTACTGACAGCTGCAGACTATACCTATAACATGAACCAGGTTCCGGATGTATTGAAAAACCTGAACCAGGTATTTAACATCAACTATCTTCATGCCGACACTTATATTGGAGACCGAGCACCCAAAGGGGTTAAAATGAGTAAAACAGCATACCTGACCAATTTCGGCGGATTTGAAGTAGTTTATTAACCTTACCTATTTTTGCCATGCTCCTACCGCGCCGAATAATGTTCCGCTGTATAAACCATTATTCAACCCAATTTCAGTCGCGGCATACGCTGAATTATATTGCAGCTGGTTTCCAAACGGAATCTCAAAGACTGTATTTCCGGTGTTCCAGTCCAGAGCGGTAAAATTCCAGATTCCATTTTTTTGTCCCATGCAATAGGCCAGATTCGTTCCCGAACTCATACATGGGATACCACTGGGAAGGCTGACACTCTTATTCACCCATGCACTTCTTAACTGGCGTGAAGATGGGTTCCAGATAAATTTCTCCGCACCATACGGAGCATTCCCCGGCAAACCGGACAGCAAAATATTGGCTGTCTTGTTGCTGCCCGCATTTTTCAGTTCATTATTCACAACGAATGCACCGTAGCCTCGCACACATACCGACTGTTCGGAGAGTGAACGGGTTGCAGCGGGGTTACCAAATGTAACGGGTACCTGTGCCGCAATTCTCCTGTCTTTGGTGACCGGAATCTGGCGCCAGTCAACCGGAATTTTATCTCTCCAGAATAAAACGAGATGCATCAAATCCTGCCCGTCCGTAATCACTACAAATTTATCCTGATTCTGAATACCCATTAACGTTGGCGTAGACCCGGAACCAGCTCCCAGCCGTATGCCTGAACCACCGCTGCCGGTTTCATAATCCGCCGACCATCCCCCTTTGGCTTCCGCAACAGACAGCTCCATTCCAGTCCATTGTACCCTGTACATTTTTTTAGAAGTGACGACATAGATTCCATTGTTTTCATCGCAGGCGATGGAATTGGATATCTCTTCTCCGGCAAACTGATAATAATGAAATTCCGAAAAATTTCTGCTGACCAATCCAACCAATCCGTTATTCGTTGCAAATGCAATATGCCCGTCATAGGTCATTGTCATACCTACAATGCGTTCATCCGCTGCCGTTAAGGCCGATGGGATTTCAAACGAACGGAGTAACTGAATGGGCGAAAACGCATCACCCGGGATAGCATCGCCGTATGCATACAGCCTGGTTCCTCTTGGCGTATAAAAGATATTATCCTTATCAATCAACGTATAAGCGCCGCTGGTAGATGCATCAACAGAAAAAACAGAGCCGACCGATACATCTTCTTTTTCTTTATATGCGATGATATCAAAACCGTTCCCGGTATCAATCGCTTTCACCACATGTGAGGCATTTCCACCCCACAGTACTCTGTTGCCACTCGGATAAATACCCGAAATGGCAATGGTAATCATACCGGGTGTTCCGGACTGGTATTTTTTATAAATTTCACCTTCAGCGGTTGATGGGCCATTATATGGAGATGAAGCCTGCGCATAAGGATTGCAATGCGTAATGGGCCAGGGCGAGTCCGCCAAAAAATTATTTTCAGGCGGTTCGTCCACAAACGGGTTAGCTGTATTTTGAATGACATCCTTTCTGCAGGCTGCTGCACAAAAAAAAAGAAACACCATTACAACCCGTGCTTTTACCATACTCAAAGCTAAGAAAAATTTAAATGCGATTTTTTTAACTTGTCCATTAAATCAGCATCTTAAGTTATCAATATTTGTGCATTATACTTTTTACCTGACATACCCCTATCCGCTTATCTTTGTTTTATGGCTGAAGACGTTGTAAAAGAGAAAGCAAAACGTGCAAAAAAAAAGACAGTGGAAGAATCCGCAGACGAAGGTGTGCCCGCACCATTGATTGATGCGGAAACTGTGCAAACCGGAGTCGGTTTGTTTTTTCTGTTTATTGCCGTATTATTGTTTGTAGCATTCTGTTCCTATCTGTTCACCTGGAAAGATGACCAGGATAAAGTGTTGAACTTCTCCTGGAAAATTATTTTCAGCAAGGAGGTCCTGGTACAGAACAGCATGGGCAGAATCGGTGCTTTATTAGCCCATATATTTTACTTCGATTTATTCGGAATTGCATCCTTCTTTTTGCCTTATCTGTTTTTTACCATAGGTGTTAATCTTACCTTTAAAGAGAAAATATTTAAACCTGTCAAAATATTTTTCACCTCTCTTTTCTGGATCGTCTTTATATCTACGCTGGCATCATTTATTTTCCCGAATGCGTCTTTCCCTTTCGGCGGCGGATTAGGTGTCAATAATTACGAATGGCTTTCCACCTTAATGGGCAGGCTGGGGTTAGGAATTTTACTTGGTATCATCGGTTTTACGTTTTTAGGCTTCAATTTAAAAGACGCATATCAGAAATTCAATTCCTGGAAACAGCAATGGGAAGAACGCAGAAAAGAAATGGCCTTACATAGAAACGCTGATGATTCGGTCGATGAATTTTACAAGGAAGATGATTTGATAAATGAAGATGGATATGAAATGGAAAGTATCCTTCCGGAAGCAACCGAAAATCCGACTCCGCATTTTGAAGATGAGACCTTTGAAATCCTGAGTGAAGAGCAGCCGGTGCATGAGCCGGAAGGCATAAAGATGGAACTGATAGAAAAAGAAACGGAGGAAGTTGAATTGGAGCAGCCGGTAATGCAGCCAACACCAAAAAAAGAAAAATTCACACTGGACCCCGACTTTGAAATTGAAGAAGTACAGGCTTTCGGCACTATTGATGAAAACCTCGGTGTACCAAAGGATAAAGAACATTTTGGCCTGGATACAAATTTTGACCCTAGACTGGAATTATCCAAATACAAATTCCCATCCATCGATTTACTGGAAGAGCATGGCAGCGGACAGATAGAAATCAACAAGGAAGAATTAGAGCAAAATAAAAATCAAATCGTTCAAACCTTATTGAATTATAACATCGGCATCGAAAAAATAAAAGCGACGGTTGGCCCTACCGTCACCCTATATGAAATTGTACCTGAAAAAGGTGTCCGGATTTCTAAAATTAAAAATCTGGAAGACGATATCGCGCTGAGTCTGGCGGCATTAGGCATCCGTATCATTGCTCCGATACCCGGCAGAGGCACCATTGGCATTGAAGTACCCAACGTAAAGAAAAGCGTCGTTTCCATGCGTTCACTCATAGCCGGTGAAAAGTTTAAAAAATCAGACGCAGAACTTCCCATAGCATTGGGTAAAACCATTTCCAACGAGGATTTTGTCATTGATCTGGCAAAAATGCCGCACTTGCTGATGGCTGGCGCAACCGGCCAGGGGAAATCTGTCGGATTAAATGCCATTCTTGTCTCATTACTGTATAAGAAACATCCAGCAGAATTAAAATTCGTATTGGTGGACCCTAAAAAGGTGGAACTCACGCTGTACAAATTAATTGAAAACCATTATCTTGCCAAACTGCCGAATGAGACGGATGCCATCATTACCGATAATAAAAAAGTAATCTATACCCTGAATGCCTTGTGCATAGAAATGGATACCCGTTATGAGCTGTTAAAGACGGCGCACGTCCGTCATATCAAAGAATACAATCAGAAGTTTTTAAACCGGCAACTGAACCCGAACAATGGCCACCGCTTTTTGCCCTACATCGTGCTGGTAGTGGATGAATTTGCCGATTTGATGATGACCGCCGGCAAAGAGGTGGAAGCACCTATCGCCCGTCTGGCACAGTTAGCCCGTGCCATCGGCATCCATCTAGTGATCGCCACGCAGCGCCCTTCCGTCAACATCATCACCGGAACGATAAAAGCGAACTTTCCGGGCCGGATAGCCTTTAAGGTAACGGCAAAAGTAGATTCCAGGACCATTCTGGATGCCGGAGGAGCAGACCAGCTTATTGGCCGCGGTGATATGCTGCTATCTCAAAGCGGGGAAATCACCCGATTGCAGTGTCCGTTCGTAGATACACCGGAAGTGGAGCATATTGCCAAATTCATAGGTGACCAGAAAGGATTTCCAACGCCTTATGAATTACCGGAATACATAGACCCTAAAGAGGCCGCCAATGGCGACCGTGCATTAGATATGGGTGAACGGGATGAATTGTTTGAGGAGGCGGCAAGGCTAATCGTCAGAAATCAGATAGGCTCTACGTCCCTGATTCAACGAAAATTAGCTTTAGGTTATGCCCGTTCGGGCAGACTCATGGACCAGCTGGAAAATGCCGGCATCGTTGGTCCGAACCTCGGCAGCAAAGCCAGAGAGGTTTATATCAAAACCGAAGAAGAATTGGAACGGATTTTGCAGGATATTGCCTGAAAACTAAAATGGGACAGATTGAAATAGCAAAAATCTATTACATTTGTGGCTGTTAACGTTTTCATACATTGATAAAGCGCGTAACAAAATCAGCATGATTCAACTTTTTTCAATTTTTACTTTTTTATTGTCCCTACTCGGTTTTCAGACGGGTGATAAACAACTGAATGACCCGAAAGCAAAAGTATTGCTGGATGCCGTCAGTAAAACCTACAGAAGTTTTTCATCCATTGAAGCGGAAATAGCATTAACGACGACCAACCCAGCTCAGAATAAAACAACCACACAAAACGGATATGTTTACCTGAAAGGTGAAAAATACAAAATGGTCATGGGAAAACAGGAAGTGTTTTGCGACAAACAGAGCGTCTGGACCTATCTGAAAGATATCAATGAAGTTCAGATCAATGATTATGAGGCAAACAAAGAAGATATCACCCCTTCCAATATGTTTACCATTTATCAGAATGACTTCAATTATATGATGAATGGAGAGGAAGTCATTGACAAAACAAACTGTTCCGTTGTTGACCTTATGCCTAAAGATAAAAGCAAGCCGTTTTTTAAAGTTCGCATCTGGATTGACAAAAATGCAAAATACATAAAGCGGATGAAAGTGTTCGATAAGAACGGGACACATTACATATATCAGGTCACCTCTTTTAACTCTAAAGCGAATTTAGAAGACAGTATCTTTAAATTTGACGCAGGCAAACACCCGGGAGTTCATATTGAAGACTTAAGAATGTAGTACTGATTCTCTTATCTGCTTGTACTAACTTATGAAACTTTCTAACAGCATTTACAAATAAACTGCATGAAAAAAAACGTAGCTCACTTAGGCGGAATTTTTATCTACTCTGAAAATGCAAAAGCATTGGCAGAGTGGTATACTGAACAGTTGGGAATACCATTTGAATCAACAGATACCTGCCAGGCCTATTACACTTCTTATCATTATCCGGATAATGAAACAGGTAAAAAACATTACACGGCATTCTCTATTTTACAAAGCAAACATCGCCCACAACTTGAATTCCATGCCTTTTGCCTGAATCTGAGAGTTTATAACCTGGGGGAATTACATGCATCCCTCCAATCCAAAAATATTGCAATCAAAGCTATCGAATCGTATCCGGAAGGGAAATTTTCACAACTGACTGACCCGGAAAACAATCTGATAGAATTGTGGGAAGACACAGCAGTCTGATGTCATATAGTAAACATTTCAAAGCCTTCTAAAATAAGAATACCCTTTTCAAATACCCGATTCAAAATTATTTTTTTTATTTTTAGTTCGTTGTATTTCTAATCATTAAACTTTCAGCCATTTGGTTTGTTCTGACAAAAAATAAAAGACATGAGATTAGCTTTCTTTTTAATCGTATCCATTCTGTTTATCCACGAGTCCATAGCTTCTGCCGAAGAAAGCTGGAAACTGGAAAAAGACAAGGATGGCATAAAGGTGTGGACCAGAAAGACACCCAACTCCCAGTTAAAAGAATATAAAGTATCCACTGTTATTAATACCACACCGGAAAAGCTGATTACTTTCTTCAAAAATGTACCTCAATACGATAAATGGATGTTCAAGGCGGTACCCGGCAGTTCAAAAATCCTGAAAAAAATCAACGATAATGATTTTTACACCTACCTCATCATTTCTGCTCCCCTTATAAAAAGCAGAGAGTCCATCTCTCATATGATCTTCAAAGAGCCTGATTCGAAAGGCAATATCATGATTAACTTTGAGGCGGCACCCAATCTGATACCATTGAACCAAAACTATGTAAGGATTCCCATGATGAAGGCTTATTTTAAAATCGATCCTCTGGAAAATGGAAAAGTACAGCTGACACATCAGGCTTTCAGTTCTGCGGGAGGTACACTTCCGGAATTTCTTGTAAACATGGGTGCTGTGGATGCTCCGTTTTATATGTTTACAAGAATAAAGGAAATCATTCAGTGACATTCTTTTATTTCAAACCCCAGCCTTCTCCAATCATTCCAAAACACCGGGTAAGATTTTGTCACCACCTCAGGTTCTTCAATGAATAATTCCCCCAACACAAGAGCCAGTGGTGCAAAAGCCATAGCCATTCGGTGATCATCGTATGTTAAAATTGTCGATGGTTGACGGTTGACGGCCGATGGTTGACTTATCATTAATTGCCAGTTATTATCATCCACTTCAACCAATGAACCTAATCCTGATTTTTGCAATTCCGAATCCAGTGCTGCAATCCTGTCCGTTTCTTTTATTCGCAATGTTTGCAAACCTTTGCAATGCAGTTCAACTCCAAGGCCTGCACAGAAGGTAATCACTGTTTGTGCCAAATCCGGGCATTCCAAAAAATCAAAAGAATAGCTCTTCAATGCCGGTTTAGAGACTTTTCTAAGCAGCACCTGATGTTCTGTATAGATTGTCTCTATTCCAAAATCAGCTGCAATAGTAGCGATGACACTATCACCCTGGATCTGTTGGGAGGTAAGCCCGTCCAGTATTATCTCAGCCTCCTGAGCCAATATGGCTAAGGAATAGAAATAGGAGGCGGCACTCCAGTCTCCCTCTACAAAAAACGGCCTATCCTGATAGATACCGCTTTTGACATAAATCCTCTTGTCGTCAAATACTGTTTGTATGCCGAAATACTCCATCATCCTCAAGGTCATTTTGATATATGGAACGGAAACAATCGTACCGGTTAATTCCAATTCCAGGCCTTCTTCCAGCGTCGGAGCAATTAACAGTAAAGCGGTTATATATTGGGACGAGGTATCCGCCGGTAAGGTAATCCTGCCCCCTTTTAATTTTTGCCCTTTAATGCGTAATGGCGGAAGTCCTTCGTTGGTTTCATATGTAATATCGGCTCCTAATTGCCGCAAAACATCCACCAGGATTTTTACGGGACGCTGTCGCATACGTTCGCTGCCAGTCAGCACGACCTCTCTGCTTTGCTGTGTTGCCAGCAAAGCTGTCAGAAACCGGAAAGTGGTACCGCCGGCACCTGCATCCAGCACGGTATCTTTCGATTCCAGTATTCGCTGTAAAAAAACGGTATCATCCGCATTGGACAAATTATCCATTTTTATCGGATGATTGCACAACGCATTAATAATCAGCAAACGGTTACTGATACTTTTAGAGCCATTTAACCGAATGGAACCCTTAATAAAACCGGTGGCAGGCTTTTTTATACTATACAACAAAGACATGATGCAATAGTACGAAGAATAATGAAAATACTAAAAACAACCATGTTGTATATTTTATCTTTTGTCACTTTTTGATGGCAAAAAGTAACCAAAAACCATTTTCATTGTACTAAGGCAATTTGATTCTCCTTTCAATCGAAATCAAGCGCAGATAAAATCAGCACAAATGCTGAAAGCCATGCTTCGCTAATTTTACAGCATTGCTTCGTACAATAAAAACAAACCCGGTAGTTGGAAACAATGCAAATCAATTTAGACTTTAGAGTCTACAGATTAATTCTCTTTGACATGAAATTTATCTTTGTTCTTTATCCACAGCAGGGCAATGGCTGCAACTAATACTATTGGGATACAAAGCATATATTCTATACCGTCATTAATGCTCTTTGCATATTGGGATGTCTGCACAGATCCTTTACACATGGCACATTGAGCTTGGGAAAGAAGCGAAACCCACACAAGTATTGTTGTAAAGAAGAATGGTATATATTTCCTGATTTGCATTATACAAAGTTAATAAGAAACTACAGATACATGGTTAAGTTATTATTTTATTTAAATCTTAATACCGAATTAAGTTTTACGCAGAGTCCACAATGTGAGACTCTGGTGGGAAGGGAGAAAATGAGCACCGTCATTCCGAATGGAGATAGGAATCCCGAATTGTATTTAGAAAGACCGGATTAGCAAGTGTTTTGCTTGTTCGTGATTTCTCTCCGTCGGCTGGCGGTTCGAAATGACGTGAAACGAATCGTGCCACGGTTACCGTGACGCGATGTTATATAAGTCCCCTTTAGGGGATTTAGGGGTAAATAAATCAAATATTAAAATAATTAATCCCTGACACAACGGACGGAATAGCCATACGCCTTATTGTAGTTGTTTCTGTAAGCATCTGAACTACTGTAACTCAGACTGCGGTACCATGCATTGTTCGTAAAGTTCTCCGTAGAAGACCAAAAGATACCGTAGTACCCAATGACGTCGAATGTACCATTGTAGTACCGGTAACCCGCAGGAAGACCTGCAAAGCCGCTGGTGTTGGTATTGGTTATACCTGCATGAGGTGTCCATAAAGTGGTGCTTTTCATCTTATCCCCTGCTACAGATTCACCTCCTAAATGAGTGGTTAGTGTTGTCCATTCTGCATCGGTAGGTACATGCCAGCCCGCAGGGGCTAATTTCCCCGTGTTTACTGCATACCGTATAGCTTGCCGTAAGTCGTGTTGTTTGCTGCATTGTTATCATAAATGGCATATGCTCCGCTGGTAGTGGCTTCCCATGCTGCATCACTTAAACCTGTTGGTATGGCTGTCCATCATTGTACTTGCTGGTTTTTAAGTTTTCTTGCATCCAGCATTGTCCTCCTATACTTATTGTATTATATACATTTCCATCAATATCTGTAATGGTATCTCCACACTCAAATTGGGGTGTGGTGGTTTTTTTACAGGAAAAAATAATTATTGCAAGTGCAAAAATGATGAGGAATTTAACTTTCGTTTTTATAGTGTTTGTTTTTATGGTTAACTAATAAAATGTTTATCGATTACTTTTTTATATGAATACAAAAAAAGCTATAAAAAATCGGAAAGAGGCTGACTTGTAAGGAAATTCGCTTATTGTTAGTTGTACGCATGAATCTGAACAATCACAAAACCAATATACAAAAAAATGGATAGGGTACCAAATTTTCAAGATATTTTATTTCAAAATAATGGCAATAAACATTAGTTTTAGAATACCGTATTATTATGTGTTAATAATAAGGTGATATCATCAGATACACGATTACACCTGTAATACTCACATACCACCAGATTGGAAATGTAATGCGTGCTATCTTTTTATGTGTATAAAATTCTGCTGTCAACGCACGATAAGCGGTAAGTAATATGAATGGCAAAATAATTCCTGCTAAAAAAATATGAGTGATTAAAATGAAGTAATAAAAATATTTTATGCTGCCTGCATCTTTTGGAAATGATGTGGATGAAGTAAGTAAATGATGTAATATATAACTTACTAAAAAAAGTGATGATAAAACAATCGCGGCGAACATCACGCGCTTGTGAGAAACATATTTTTTGTTTTTTGCAAAATAAATACCCAATGGCAATAAAACGGCTACCGTAAAATTAATGCATGCGTTTAACTTTGCAAAAAGGTGCGGATTGAAGCCTAAATCAATATCTACTTTTATTCTGGACAATGCTGTGATGGCTAAAAAGATTACAAAAGAAAATACACCGATAATCCAAATTGCTTTTTTATCATTTTTGACAAGCACCGGTTTGAAAATATCTTTATTATCCATTGTTTTAATTAAGATGTAAAAGTGTTTCGTGAGACACGAAACATGGTTTTGCATGTTCGTAAAATCAAAAGATTGCTTCGTTCCTCGCAATGACGTAAAGCGAAGAACCATCATTGAGAACGCAGTGAAGCAATCTCTTAATTCAAGATACCATCGCTTCGCCTCGCAATGACAATACTATTGACTTTTAGTCTTCTTCCACTTGGGGTCATCCTTTTTCATCGGGACGATATAACTGACCAGCAACATCTGAATGTCCTTAATCATCTGTTCAACGGCTGCTTTATCCGTTCCGTCGTAATAACCGCGAATCCTGCGTTCTTTATCTATCAGCACAAATTTTTGTTCATGTATAAAGTCTGCCGGACCGCCGTCGCCCTGCAAGGCAGTGACAAAATATCCGTTTCTCGCTTGTTTGTAAAGTTCTTTTTTGTCACCGGTAAGCAAACGCCACATCCTTGAATTGACCTCATTTTCAACAGCATAATTAAATATTTGTTTAACGGAGTCTGTTTCAGGGTCAACTGTATGGGAAAGTATCAGTACATCCTTATCCGTTATAAATTTATCCTGAACAAGTTGCAGGTTTCCTGTCATATCAATACAAATACTCTTACAGGTAGTAAAAAAGAAATCGACCACAGTAACTTTACCATCCATAAAGGCTTCTGTGATGGTGTCACCGTTTTGGTCCAAGAAGGAGAAAGGAGGCACCCTGAAGTAGGCAGTATCAATGATATCCTTTCCTTTATAATTTTTAGATTTAAACGCCTCTTTCGGACCATAAATAGGCAAACACTTATCTGTTTCCAGCGTAGGCCTGTGATGATTCAGGTAATTAAAAAACAGAAAAAATACGATTGGAAATAACGCAATTACAATTATAGCCGTAATAAATCCAATCCTCCTGTTGTTTTTCAAATGAAATTTATTTAGGATAATTCAAGACATTCCAATAATGCCCTTCTGTTGCAAAAGCAATAATTGCCCAAACCAGGAACACCAACGGAACTCCCAAAGACAGCATAAATGCGCGTTTCTCATATTTCAGGTGCATGAATTCACCTACAATGAAGAAAGCTTTTGCCAAACTGGCCAATACATAGAATGTATTCATTATAATCTTAGGTAAATGTGGGCCTAAAATCAATGCGACAGCCACTTCCACCACAGTTACTATACTTAATATTGCTGTAGCTCTCCATACGGCTTTTACACCCGACTGATACTGTTCTTCTGTTAAATGACTAGACATATCTTAATTTTAAACTTTTACAATATTACATTAAATAGAATGCTAAGAATACGAACACCCAGACCAAGTCTACAAAGTGCCAGTACAAGCCAACTTTTTCAATCATTTCATAATGGCCTCTTCTCTGAAACGTACCGTTTGCAGTAGCAAAAAATGCCCAGCAATTAATACACACCCCTGTAAACACGTGAAATCCGTGAAATCCTGTAATGCCGAAAAATAACGCCCCGAAAGCAATCGGCCCGGGGGAAACAGCCATGTGTTCTTCCACCAAATGTGTTATACCATTAGCATCCGGTCCGAATGGATTATAATACGGACGCAGCCCTTCTCCGATTAAGTGTGTCCATTCCCAGGCCTGACAACCCAAGAAAATGGCTCCTCCTAAAATTCCACCAAGCATCCAGAGCATTACACCTTTTTGATTCATTCTATGCCCTTCCTGCACTGCACGTACCACCGCCACAGAACTCAGAATCAGTACAAATGTCATAACACTGACGAATGCCAACGGCGCATTGGCATGTCCTAATCCCGGGAAAGATTTAAAAACTAGATTCGGATTCGGCCACCAGGGCTGAGCCAGCCGGATAGATGCATAAGCAATCAGGAATGCTGAAAAAGTAAATGCATCTGACAGCAGAAAATACCACATCATGGTCTTGCCATAACTGATATTCATAGCTGTTTTTTCACCACCTTCCCCATTATCAGGCGTCGGCAACAAATCGGTGTGATGTTCTTCTGATATTTCTAAAACTTCTGCCATTACAGTATTATTTTATCTACTTTAAATTCAAGGTTAAAAAGAAGTATAAATACACCCAAAGTATCCCCATGAAATGCCAGAATAAAGTTAGCAAATCGGTACGTATTTTGAGTATTCCTTTTTCGGATGTTTCAATCTTACTTAATATTTCATTACTATTTGTTCTCCTGAGTGAAATTACAGCGTGAAAAAATGCAATAATCAAGAATAACAATCCCACCGCCACATGTAATGCATGAATAAATGTTATCACCAGAAAATAGGGGCCTGCAGGATTGGGATTGAACGATAAATAAACACCTGCATCGTTTAACTGCTGCCAACCTTGTACCTGAAAATAGCAAAAAAAACCACCCAATATCAACGTAAAAAACAACCCGGTAGCGGTCATTAATTTATGCTGCTTCTTATTAGCCATATGGGCAGCCTGCAAAAACACACTGCTTAATAAAATTAATACGGTTGACACCTTAAATATTTCAGGAATACTGAATGATGTCCAGGCACCTCCCCCTCCTTTACGAACTAAAAAAGCGCTTGTAAAACCTGCAAAAATCATCGAGGTGGTAATGATGAACAACCACATCGTGAAGCGGTGTGCACCCTGATTGTTCGTATTATATTTTACCGTTGATGCCATAATCAGATTTTATCTAAGACGAACGCAATAAATACGACCGGAATATAAATGAATGATGCAAACATCAGCTTTTTTGCACTTTTGTCGGACAAATCGGTAGCCAGTTGTATGCCGTTTACCAAAAAGTATAACCCTGCTATCAAACTTACCGCCATTGAAATTTTACCGGTCAATCCTAAAAAGTAGGGAAGCAAACCTACAGCAATTAAACAAAACAGGTAAGGTATATTCTGCAATGCAGTGGTTCTGGTCTTTCCTTCTGTACTGGGCAGTAACTGATATCCCCCTTTGGCATAATCATCATTTAACAGCCATGCAATCGACCAGAAATGTGGAATCTGCCAAAAAAACTGGATGGCAAACAATGCAATTCCGCCTGAGCCAATATTTCCGGTTGCTGCCGTCCAACCAATGAGTAAGGGCATAGAACCCGGTATAGCCCCGATGAATACGGCTGCCGGACTTATTTTTTTGAAAGGGGTATAGATAAATGCATACGATATTAAAGCTAATGCACCCAGCAACCCGCTGATAGGATTAAACACAACACCTAACAAACCTATTCCTGTTACACCACATATACCCGCTATTAAACAAGCCTCCATTACTTTCATTCTTCCGGCGGGTAACGGACGGTTATGGGTCCTGTCCATCAGTTTATCGATATCTTTTTCAATGATTTGATTGATTGTGTTGGAAGAAGCGGTCACTAAAAAACCACCCATCGAGAGGAATAGAATATTCAACCAGTCTATAGAAAATGTTTGCAGCGCCAGAACATACGCCATAACAGCAGAAAACACCACTAAAAAAGATAAGCGGAATTTTGTCAACTCCATAACATCTTTCACCTTTAAAGAAAGTATCTTACCAATTGACGGCACATCTGTATATATTCTTTCCGTTTTCACTTTCGAGCAGCCAATTTTTGATTAATGATGAATAATATCCTTCTTTTCTTCTTCAGTCAATGGTACTGTCTGAGGTATAAAATCAACATCGCTGTCCGGATTTCTGCTGTAATCATAAGGCCATCGATATACGGTTGGCAGTTCTCCCTCCCAGTTTCCATGAATCCCTTCAATAGGCGAAGTCCACTCCAATGTATTTGCCTGCCATGGATTTTGTGTAGATTTTCTGCCTCTGTAAATACTCCACACAAAATTTATGAGAAAAATAAACTGTCCTAAAAATACAATCACGGAGACAACGCTGATGATCTTATTCAAGTCGCCATACTGAGCGAATGCTTCAATCTCGTTAAATGAATAATACCTTCTTGGAACTCCTGCAAGGCCGATAAAGTGCATAGGCCAAAAAATAAGGTACGATCCTATGAATGTTATTGCAAAGTGAATGTAAGCCAGGGTTTCATTCATCATTCTGCCGAACATTCTTGGGAACCAGTGGTAAACACCGGCAAACATACCGAAGAATGCCGCTATACCCATTACGATGTGGAAGTGAGCCACTACAAAATATGTATCGTGTAACTGAATATCAATGGTAGAATTACCTAACCATATACCTGTCAAACCACCTGATATGAACATAGATATAAAACCAACGGCGAACATGGATGGTGGTGTGATTCTGATATTACCCCGCCATAAAGTAGTAAGCCAGTTAAAAACTTTAACCGCAGAAGGAATAGCAATCAACAGCGTAAAGAGGGTAAAAACAGACCCTAAAAAAGGATTCATGCCGGAAAGATACATATGATGCGCCCATACGATGAACCCTAAGACGGTAATTCCTAAAATAGAGAAAATCATCGCTTTATAGCCAAATATCGGTTTACGGGAATGAACTGCCAGGATTTCAGAAACCATCCCCATGGCAGGCAATATGATTATATAAACTTCGGGGTGTCCGAGGAACCAGAATAAATGCTGGAATAGAATGGGAGAACCGCCGGCATAGGGCAATGCTTTTCCACCTATGACGATGTTAGATAAGTAAAAACTCGTACCTAATCCTCTGTCAAAAATCAACAAGACCACACACGAAACCAATACCGGGAAAGACAATACACCTATGATTGCTGTAAAAAACAATGCCCATACCGTCAATGGCAACCGGAACATGGTCATACCCTTGGTACGCATGTTCAATACGGTTGAAATATAATTTAATCCTCCCAGTAAAGTGGAGACAACAAATAAGACCATGGAAATCAACCAGAATGTCATACCATTACCGGATCCGGGTGATGTTTGCGGTAATGCACTCAACGGCGGATAGATCGTCCATCCGGCAGATGCGGCCCCGGTTGGAAGGAAAAGGGAAGCAAACATGATAACTCCTGCTATAAAGAAAAACCAGAATGATAAAGCATTCATTAAAGGAGAGGCCATATCCCTGGCACCGATTTGCAATGGAATTAACACATTCGCAAATGTACCGCTCAAACTTGCCGTTAACACAAAAAACACCATAATGGTGCCATGCATGGTTATCAGCGCATAATAGGCTTCCGGGTTTAATTTTCCATCTGTAAACCAGGCAGCAAAAACTTTTTCCAGAATAGGAAATGTTTCATCGGGCCAGCCTAACTGTACACGAAACAGCACTGACATTCCACCGCCTATTATTGCCCATAACATGCCTAAGGTCAGAAACTGTTTCCCGATGGTTTTATGGTCTAAGCTGAAAATATATTTTGATATAAATGTTTCCGTATGGTGATGTCCGCCTCCATGTCCCTGATTATGCGCATGAACATTTGATTCCGGATGTATAACTGATGTCGCTTCCATATTCTTGGCTTTAGTTAAGAGTATTGTGTTTATTATTATTTTTTAATGATTTCAGCAGTGACAGGAGCCGCCTCTTTATTCCCCTGAGCAGCACTTTCCATTGCAGGTTTCACGACAGTGGTATAATATGATTTTTGTTCTCTGAACCATTTGTCAAATTCTTCCTGAGTAACCACCCTGACCGTTTTCTTCATGTTATAATGACCTGAACCGCATAACTTGTTACAAGCAAGAACATATTCAAAATTCGGATTTTTTGTTTCTTTTTTCATTTCTTCAGTAGTGACCGTAGGCCTGAACCACAAATGGGTAGGAACTCCCGGAACGGCAGACATCATTAACCGGAAGTGAGGTAACCAAAAATTATGAATTACATCCAGGGCACCGATATTTATTGACACAGGTTTATTCACCGGTAAAACGATTTCATCTGCTAAAAAATCATCATGGCTGGCAGCATCATTCCAGTTAATGCCCAGCTCGTTGTCGGGATTAACCAACGTAAAATCCCTTTTACCTAAAGTATGATCTGCCCCGGAATACCGAATCGACCAAGCATATTGTTTACCGGTTGCTTCAATCAACACTGCATCTTTAGGAGCCGGAGAGAAAATCTTAAACCATTTCTGAATACCAAATCCGATTAAAAATGTCAGCACGATGGCAGGAACAATTGTCCATGCCACTTCCAGTTTATTATTATCTGCAAAGAAGAAAGCTTTCCTTCCTTTTCTGTAATGATATTTATATACAAACCAAAATAAAAGCGCCTGTGTAATAACAAAAACAATACCGGTTAAAAGCAATGTCACATTCATCAAGTCGTTTATCCAAACACCCTGCTCGGATGCAGGCTTGGGTAACAAAGTGGGGGCATAAACGAAACAGGTTACTAAAGAGTAAAGGAGAACGCCAAATCCGATTACAGATGTAAACAAGGCTCCGTTTCCAAAAGATTCCTCTTGTTCATCACCCGAACGCAATGATTTGATTAAATCGGAAGCCTTGCTTATTTGTACAATTACGATGTACAACAACACTAACGTTAATAAGCCTAATATAATTGACATGTCTTGCTAAATTTAAATATGATGGTGATAACTTTCATTTACATAAGGGTGTGTGGTAGATGCCAAATCTTTTACTTTAGACAGAAAAGTTAAGGTAACAAATATAAATACACTCCCGATCATAAATAATAATCCTAAACTAATTAAACCGAACCCGCCTTTGGGCAGTATCATAGGGCAATTCATCAGGAAGAACCATGCAAACTGACCCAAAATGATGATAAAAGCAGTCACAATCGTTATGTTCTTGCTTCTTTTTGAATTACGTGTCATTAAGATAAAGAACGGCAACACAAAGTTAAAGACAATGGCAAGGTGAAACAGGATACCGTAGTTATCTGCATTTCTTCTAAGTCTGAAAAATTCTGTTTCTTCCGGAATATTCGCATACCAGATCAGCATATACTGTGAAAAGAACGTATACATCCAGAATACGCTGATAGCAAACATGAGTTTAGCGACGTCATGCAAATGGTTTTCATTTACATTCGGTAAATAGCCCTGTCCTTTCAGGTAATGAATCAGCAGTATTAAAACGGAGAACATGGAAACGGCAGCTCCTGCCATTGTATTCCAGGTGAACATGGTACTGTACCAGTGCGGCTGAATGGACATTGACCAGAACCAGGTGGCAAATGTGTTAATAACAAATGCGATGATAACAATAGTGACAGCGGCAATCATCCGGCTGTTGGAAAATAATTTCAGAGAGGGAGCGGTATCCAGTTTGGTGAGCGTTTTCCACCAGTATAATACCATCCCTATACAGCTTCCTGCAATAATAACAAAGAATATCCAAAAAGTTTTCATGTTTAAGAAATCCTGTTTGGAAGCCAGCAGTTCGTCATAACGGGCATCTTTCGGGTTAAATAAATAGTCGTGAGACCATTCAAAAATATCATGATTAAAAAAGGCAAACATGACCAGCAGCAGACCTAAAAAAAGGATGACATTCATTGCAATGGCTAAAGGAATCTTTTGTATCTGTATCTGCCATCCGCCCCAGGCCAGATTGGTGCCGGCTAAGAAAAACATGGCCGCCAATGCAATATAAAACCCAAAGTAGAAAACATTGTATGTATTCATCAGAATGGTTTTGCTGAGTGTTACAGCTTCACCGTGGTGTGCTTCAGCACCTGCCGCAGCCTTTGCAGTTTCATGCGATACGGCAGCTGTCTCATGCTTTGCCGCCTCATGGCTGACAGTTGAACTGTTACCCTCAAAAAACAATATCCCCAGCAACAACAGTAAAGCGCCAATGCCGAAGGAGAGGAATAGTTTTTTCTTTGTGCTCGAATCAAAAACGTATGTATTCATTGCGAGTTTCTGTTTAATTTATTATTTAGTTATGGTTGAATCCGTTTGAGTAACTGATGCTGTCGGCTGTGCAGTACCCTGTAAACTTTTTACATATGCCAGTACCAGCCACCTTTCTCTGTGGTTTAACTGGGATGCATAAGAACCCATTAAATTACGTCCATATATCAAGGAATGATATCTCTGTCCATCCGGTTTGGACAGCAACGGTTCCATCAGGTAGGACGGCGGTGGCGGAAATTTATTTATCTGAACCAAATGCCCCTGTCCGTCACCTTTATCGCCATGGCAAACAGCGCAATTAACGGTATAAAGATGTTTCCCGGATTCCTGAATCTCGTCATTTGTAAAGATGAATGGGTTGGTGATGGCCGTAGCGGCTTTTACATATTCAGTATCCGAAAGGGGATAAATATATTTACCTCTGGCAATACTTCCTTCCGGTGCCAGTTGATTGGTTTTTCCGTCTTTGTATATCGGATTGACCGAACCAGCTTCATATGCTATCGGATGAGCCATATCCCATAAATATTCTCTTCCCGGTTTCTTCGAATTACGTATGCAGGATGACAATCCAAGCACTAAAACGATTAATATGATTTGATACTTCTTGAACATGATTTATACTTCTTTTTGATAAACTTCAATGGCACCTTCTTTTTTCAATAACTCGGAAACAGCACTGATATAATCAGCCCCCTTAGTATTGTCTAATTCAAATGTCAATGCAAATAAATGATCGGTAGTTCTTTCATCAACAATCCTTGGTTTCTTGCCCGGCCATAATTTGCACAGATAGTAAAAAGAAACCGTCATGCCAATGGCTGAAAATAGTACCGTATGCTCAAAAACAATCGGCACGTATGCCAATAAACCCCAATAAGGCTTACCACCGAAATCCGTCGGATAGTTAAATTTATTGATAAAGGTTATCATACTTAATGCTACCGTCAGACCGGTTGCACCGAATAAAAACCCCGCCGTGTGTATACGGGTAGGTTCTAATCCCATGGCATGTTCTAAACCATGCACCGGGAAAGGTGTAAACGCATCCGTAATTTCATAACCTGCTTTGCGAACGTCTTTTACTGCATGCAGCAGCGTATCATCGTCGTCAAACATTCCTACCAGATATTTTTTTGTATCGCTCATATTATTGCTGATAATGAATTTAAAATATTAATCCCAAGTTCCTGCCTTAACAGTCACATCTTTATAGACTTCCTGTTCTTTCACTTCTGACAATTGTTTTTCCCTGAATTGATTACCGGATATTTTGAGGATAGATTTCACCTCTGCTATAGCGATTGCCGGGAAGAACCGGCAGAACAACAGGAAGAAAGTCATGAAGATTCCCATCGTGCCCACATAGATACCAATCTCTACCCATGTTGGCGAATAGTACAGCCAGCTGGATGGCAGATAGTCTCTGTGTAAGGAGGTAACGATAATTACGAAACGCTCAAACCACATACCTATATTCACAAAAATAGACATGATAAAAGTAATGGTAACGCTGCGTCTCGCTTTTCTGAACCAGAATACCTGAGGAGATACCAGGTTACAAAACATCATTCCGAAGTAAGACCACCAGTACGGACCCATTGCCCTATTGGCAAAAGCGTACTGTTCATACATATTTCCGGAATACCAGGCTACGAAAATCTCTGTAAGATAGGCAATACCCACCATCGTACCGGTTAGCAGTAATATTTTATTCATAGACTCTATGTGAGCCAGTGTGATGTATTCTTTCAAATCCATGACGTGTCTTGCAACGAGCATCAAGGTTAATACCATCGCAAACCCTGAGAATATCGCACCAGCAACGAAGTATGGCGGCATAATCGTGGTATGCCAGCCGGGAACTATCGATGTGGCAAAGTCAAAAGATACTATTGTATGTACGGAAAGTACCAATGGAGTCGATAAACCCGCTAAAATTAAAGAGAGTGATTCCCAGCGTTCCCAGTGTTTGGCGCTTCCCACCCAACCGAAACTTAAGAAGTTATAAAACTTCCATCTTCCCGGAGTTTTAGACTGGTCTCTCACGGTACCGAAGTCAGGCACCAAACCTGTATACCAGAACAATAAGGAAACAGTAAAATAAGTGGATATAGCAAATACGTCCCACAATAACGGGGAAGTAAAGTTTACCCAGAGCGGGCCTCTTGTATTTGGATAAGGGAAAATAAAGAATGCATCCCATACGCGTCCCATATGGAATACCGGAAATAAGCCCGCACATATTACAGCAAAAATCGTCATCGCTTCCGCTGCACGGTTTACACCGGTACGCCATTTCTGACGAAATAATAACAAAATCGCTGAAATCAGAGTGCCTGCGTGACCAATACCGATCCACCAAACGAAGTTGGTGATATCCCATGCCCAGCCTACCGTTTTATTTGCACCCCATGTTCCGATACCGAAAGTAACCTCCCATACCAGACAAAACACACCAAATGCTGCAACAATAGCAGAAATTGATGTCCAAAATATCCATTTGGGCTGCAACTTTCCTGTCGTCGGTCTAACGATATCATTGGTAATATCCTTATACGTCTTGTTGCCGTGTATTAACGGTTCTCGTAGTGGTGATTCAAAATGACTTGCCATTATATGTAACTTTACTACTTTTTATAATTTATTTTGGTACTCCCGGTTGATGAATAAAGAAATCAGCCGGCTTTTCGTCTTTATTTCTAATTTTTACCTGATATCCCACGGCAGGTAAGAAATGTTGCTCTTCCAGTACAAAATAATTTCTTCCGTTGGTATCAAATGTTTTAGCAACAACACTTTCTTTATTATTCTGGTCTCCGAAGGTAATTGCATTGGTAGGACAGGCTGTCTGACAGGCTGTCTTAATATCGCCGTCTTTTAAAGGACGACCTTCATTTTTCGCATTCAATTTACCTTCCTGAATACGTTGTACGCAGAAAGAACATTTTTCAATCACCCCTCTGGTACGCGTCACCACATCCGGATTCAATACCATCCTCGTTAAATCTTCAAACATGTAAGATTGAGCTTCCGTATCGGTGAAAGAGCGTTTGCCGTCATTGAATTTACCGAAGCTGTCAGATCCCTGGTAATCCAGCCAGTTGAAACGACGAACTTTATAAGGACAGTTGTTTGCACAATATCTTGTACCGATACATCTGTTATAAGCCATTTGATTCAAACCTTCCGAACTGTGGTTGGTCGCATTTACCGGACATACGTTTTCACAAGGTGCGTTGTTGCAATGCTGGCACATCATTGGCTGGAAAGAAACATCCGGATTGTCAGGATTACCGTTATAATAACGGTCGATACGCATCCAGTGCATTTCCTGTGAACGATATACCTGACGTCTTCCAACAACCGGAACATTATTTTCAATACTGCAGGACACAACGCATGAACCGCAGCCGATACACGCATTCAGGTCAACAACCATACCCCAGTGATGACCTTGTTTGTAGTCATTTGGTTTATAGCCGTCGTATAATGAATTGCTGAAATGTTTTTTGATGTGCTCTCTGTCTTCGTTTCCGGAGTGGTCATTTTCCTTGTAAGCAGCAAGAGTCGTTTCTTTCACAATCTCCCCCCTGTAACGCATCGGGCGGTTCGGAAGGTTATTATCTTCCATTAATGAATGGTAGGTTTGATTAATACCCAATTCATAATTTTTACCTGTCAGTTCAATAGTGGCTCCATCTATGCTGTAGCCGGTAGCTCCATTTACTGCTTTTAAGAACGGATATACATCCTTACCTACGGCATCCCCTGCTCGGCCTGCTCTTACGCGGCCATACCCCAAGGCAATTGCCAAGGTGTTGGCTGCCTGACCAAACTGAACCACTACTGGAAGTTCCAATGATTTACCATTGATGGTCACTTTCGCAATTGGAACATTCTTATCGGATGGCATCGCATCGATTCCTTTTTCCTTAGCGTATGAATATGGGATACAAACATAATTATCCCAGGTTACCTTTGCAACAGGATCCGGCATTTCCTGTAAGAACGGGTTGTTGGCATATAAACCATCCCCGATACCCACTTTTTCATAGAATAAAACTTCCATGCCCTTTGGAGAAACTGCATCTTGTTTTACCGCTGCGATAGCAGCTGCTGCATTTGCACCGGCACCGCTGCCTGCTGAAACAGTACCGTAAAAACCTGCCTGAACTGCTGTCTGATAATTACCGCCCGTTAAAGCGGCAATTTCGTTTTCTGCGATTTGAGCAATAGGTGTAGCATCTCCGGCCCATGTCATCAATGATTCTGCCGCTTGTCTTGTATCGAATAAATTTCGGATGGCTGGCTGAACGAATCCGTAAAATCCTGTTTTTGGAGAAATGATATCCCAAGATTCCAGATAATGCGAGTTTGGACATACATATTTGCAATATTGAGCCGATTCATCCGGTCTGTCTGCTGTAGAAACCGATAATTCCGCTTTTTGTATGGCATTTTTAAATATTTCAGCGTACGGAGTATTGTAAACGGGATTAGTATCCAATAATATGATTCCTTTGTACACGCCGCTCTTCAAATCATTCGCCAATGCTGCCAGTGCTTCATCATTTCCTGACTTTAAATTATAGGTGTTCGCAGTGTCAATTACGCTACCATAATTTCCTAAGGTAGCATTGATGGCATTTACCAGCAACTGAATATCCACATCATTGGTACCGGATATAACAACTGATTTACCTTTTGCTGCCAATAATTCTTTGGCAACCTTAGCAATACCATCATTGGCATCCTTTCCGCTCAAAGCTTTAGAAGAAACACCACCGCCTACTGCTGCCAGTAGGTTCATCAATGCCTGTTTCTCTTCTGACGGTTTGACGGGATATCTGTAATCCGCACTTGCACCGGTAATAGTCATGGTAGACTGAAACTGGTGATGACGGGACATTTTGGGATTTTCTTTAGTCGGTACCCTGTTTGCAATATACTTTTTGGTATTTTCAACAGAAGATATTCCTGTACCTAAGAAGTCAGCATTGAAGCCTACAATTACATCCGCCTTATCGTAATTGACAGTAGGGATGATTGCACTTCCAATACTTATCTGATTCGCTTTTCTGGTGGCATAGCTGGAGATGGCATCATAGCTAACCACCGTAGTTCCCGGATAGGCAGCAACAAATTTATCAATCGCTTTTTTGGTAATGGTGGAAACTACAGAACCTGTTACCAAAGCTACCTTACCACCGCTTTGAACGATGGAATTCAGCTTTTGGGTAATTTCAGCATCCACCGCTTTCCAATTTGCCTTGCTGTTATTATAGGTTGGTGCCGCCAAACGGGTAACGTCGTACAAATTTAATACCGTTGCCTGTGTTCGGGCATTTGTGCCGCCTGAAGTTATTGGAGAATCGTTATTGCCTTCTATCTTTATCGGTCGACCTTCGCGCGTTTTAACAAGGATACTGACAAAATCATTACCATCAGTATAGGTTGATGCAAAGTAATCCGCAACGCCCGGCACAACTTCAGGTACTGCCTTTCTTGTATCAAGTGTGTAAGGGATCGCCTTATTTGTCGGAATCTTACAGGCAGATGCCAATGCTGCTACAGAAACGCTGAAACCCATAGCTTTCAGAAAATCACGGCGGTTGGTGCCGCCTGTTTCTTCGGCATCATTCGCCCCAATTTCAAAATTAAATTCCTTAGCCGCCTGTTCTTTGTATTGAGGAGTTTCATTTAACTCCTCTAAGCTCGTCCAATATTTTTTGTTACTCATTTATATATGCGTTAATTGAGTTCTTGAATATTAATAATGACATTTTTGACATTCCGTACCGCCGATATCTTCAACTGTAACTTTAGCTCTGGTACCTTTCTTCAACTCATCCTGATATTTCTGAAATATGGAATAATATTTATTGTCTGCGAATTTCACTTCGGTTTGTCTGTGGCAGTTGATACACCAGCCCATGGACAGTGGTGCAAACTGTTTCATCACCTCATATTCTTCCACTTTTCCATGACATGTCTGACAAGCGACCTTTCCTGCTTTCACGTGCTGGGAGTGATTGAAATAAACGTGATCCGGCAAATTGTGGATTTTCACCCACTCAATATTTTTAGGCGCGTTAACAAATTTTTTGTTTGTCTGCGTCCCAACCTGCAAAATCGTAAATCTTAGCTATTTCATCTTTGCCGTATTTGGGTCCCTGCTGAACGTATTTGTGGCAGTTCATACAAATTTGCGTACCCGGAATGCTGGCGTGTCTGCTTTTTTCCACTCCGGTATGGCAATACTGGCAATCAATTTTATTCTGGCCTACGTGCAGTGCGTGAGAAAACTTAATCGGCTGATCAGGCGCGTACCCCTGAGAACGGCCCAAATCAATCGCTCCGTTAAAGATATTGAAGACCAGAAGGATAGATGCTATCAGCAGCAGCACCTTGAATGTTTTCCTGCTGAACAGTTTTTTACTAAACGGAACATCTTCCACCACCTCCCCTTTTTTCTCTCTGACTACCTTATCCAATTTTGCAGAAACACTCCATAACAGTGCGGATAGAACTATTAAAAATGCCAGTAATGCCCAAATATACCATGTTGCTGTACCTTCGTTGGCAGCTGTTGCAGTATTTCCAGCGGACGATGATGGCCCGGCAGGCGGAGCTTCAAAAGGTAATGCAACACCGGCAGATTTTGCTTTAACATATACTAATATGTTCATGATTTGCTCGGCAGACAACTGCGGAAATGCCTGCATCACCGATTTGTTATATTCGGAAAAAATTTTGTTAGAATACGGGTCTCCGCTGGCAATCAGTTTGGATGAATTTTGAACCCAGGCAACAATTTTAGCTTCACTTTCCCATCTGTCCCAAACCCCCGTTAAGGCTGGTCCTACTAGTTTTCTGTCAATGGCATGACAGGCGGTACAGTTAGCTTTGTACAGTTCCATACCTTGTTTAGCCTTATCTACCGCTGCAGCATCTGTCGGATTTACATCCGGAACAGCAACTGCTCCAAAAACATTGGAAGTCAGCGATAAAGACAAGATTAGGACTATTAAAGGAAGGATTTTTTGGATTGGTTTACAAGAATACATTATGCGTCTAATTTTTCTCGGTTGCAAATATAGTATTCACTTAATTAATTAATAGTTTTTGTGGATAATTCTGCTATTTAGAATGATTTTAAATAATTTACATTGCATTGATTTTCAATAGAGATAGGGTAAGTTCTATCTAAATAAAAAAAGAATTTAATGTATGCTTAACATTTCTTTAGAATTTGTTAAAATTTTGGGGAACTTTTTGGAAAGTTTTATAAAAATTCCTGATTTTGACAGTTGCCAAAAGAAAAAGAAGTGCCATTTTCCACATTAAACGAAACAGAAAAGGGCCTGATGAAAATAATGCCGATTTTCAAAATATTGCAGTACGCTTAAAACCTCCAAACTACCCTAGACCTCCAAATACAAATGCCCACTGCAAAAAACCGGCTATACCACCCAATACCGCACCGACAAGTATCAGTTTGAATTCTTCTTCTTCAAAAGCCGGACGCAATACGCCAATGAAATCATCGGGAGCAAGTGCCTGCAGTTTCTCCCGTATGGTGGTTTCAATATCAAATGCTTTATCGGTAGACGGATACAGTTTTTTAAGCTTTCCGGGAAGCTGCCTGACCATATCTTTTACAATCAGATTTCGTATATCCTGATAGGCCCTGGTACCTTCCAATGCATTCAATATAGGAGCCGGAACAGAACCGGTTGCTTTTTGAACACTGCTGTTTACATTCTTTTCAATCAGGTGATACATCCGGTCGCCCCCCTTTTCATTCAGCATATGTTCCCAAAAATTTTCAGCATTCAGTACCCGTTCCGACATAATCTTACCATATTCTGCCGAAACTTCCTTTTGGCGTTTGATAAAAAGTCCGAGAAATTCCCAGAACAGTATCTTTACGGGATACTTAGGTGCAAAGATCAATTTCAGCGCGAGGTAGTTAGTTGCATATCCAACTATAATTCCGGCTACGGGCAATGTCCATGACCAGGGATAAAAATGCCAAAGGAGCATCTGCGGAATTCCGAAAATCAAACCGAACCACCACCCGGACATTTCAATAAATTTAAATTCGGCTTTGCCGCATCGGAGAAATATTTCATTTATCAGAGTCTTGTCTTTCAATAATTCATCGGTACATAATTTTTTCAAATCCATCAATTCGTGGATGTTTGTTTTCACATCCAGTATCATACCCTTTATGGCATTCGGAATATCAGCGGCTGTCCTGTTGTAAATGGTACTCTTTACCATCTTAGGTGTATTTTTCCATAAAACAGGCTGATGTTTCATCATGGCATCATTCACCACTTTTTCAGACAGTTCTTTCATATGTGGAGCCATTTCCTTTGCCACCTCATCCGGGTTAAGTTTTTCAAAAATTTCTTCCAGAGAAATCAGCTTGCTCGTCATCAGGTCTACTGAAATGGAAGCCATCTTGGGACCGTTGGCAGGAATGATACCCTGCCACCCCAATGGGATTTTTCCAATTTTCAGCCCCCAAAAATTAATCGGATAAAAGGTCATTTTTACAGCCTGCCAGTTGGTAAACCAACCTATAAAACCGGCTATTATCGGAATGGTAAGTAATTTTAACCAATAAATATGTTCACTAAAATACTGTAGTATAGCATCCATAATATTAAAAAGGTATTTAAAAGAAAAAATCTGAATAAAAATATTCAATTTTCACTATACATTGACAAAAAAGTCAAGTTTACTATCATTTTAAGTATTTTGGTACGGATTTTTCTGTACTCTGACTATGAATCACCATTAAAATAGTAATTATGAAAAGAATTTACATACAACCATCTCTCTATATCCCTGTCTTTATTTTTATACTCGGCTCCTGCCAGAGTATTAAAAAAAGCTATGAAAGCAGGAATTATGACAGCGTCATTCTGCAATTCACACAAAAGAAAAAAGTCAGCGACGAAGAAATTTCCATGTTCATCAAGTCTTATAATGCAGCATTGGACAGGGATAAAGAAAAAATCACCACGCTTAAAAGATTAAACAACGGTGACCGCTGGGAACAAATCTTCGATTTGTATTCTCAAATTAATGACAGACAAAATGCCGTTATGCGGGTGCTTCCCGTTTTTTACAGCGATGGCTCAAAAGCCAATGTAGAGGTATTTGACCTGAATTCGGCATTGGAGGAATCCAGGCAAAACAGTGCGCAGTCCTATTATGACCAGGGGGTAAAACTATTGAATTCCGGTGCAAAGAGTTCTATCCGTCAGTCACTCGATTACTTTGACGCTTCAAAAAAATTTTACATCAACTATAAAGATGTGAATGAGCTGATGGAAGAAGCACTGACCAAAGGAAAGAACTACATCCTGCTTATGGTCGAAAAGAATCCATCGCTGTTGCTGCCGGCTTCATTCGAACAGAGCATACTGGATAAAGTACGTCTGTCGCCTAATGATCAGTGGGTACGAATCGACTATCGGCGGGATGAACGCATAACATACGATCATGTCGTCAAACTAAACCTGTTTGATGTGGTTATAACTCCTGATGCAGTCAAAGAAACCAATACCACTGAAGAAAAGACGGTAGAAGACGGATGGCAGTATGTGCTGGACAACAAAGGTAATGTGAAGAAAGACTCACTCGGCAATGATATAAAAACGCCTAAATATTCCAAAATCTCCTGTATGGTAAAAGAAACCAGGATGAATAAAGCCGCTCAGGTGCTGGGCGATGTTACGATATTTGAAGCGCAAACTAAAAATTTTATAAAAACAAGCAAATGCACAGGAAACGCCGTTTTTGATTATACTTTTGTTCAGCTATTCGGCGACAAAAATGCACTGAGCAATACAACGTTGCAGAAACTGAATAATCCGCCGATGGTTTTCCCGGGTTCGTTTGAGATGGCAGAACGCTCCAAGGAGGAACTCATCCGTTGTTACCAGGATTTTGTTAGCGCAAACTACAACCTATTTGCCTTTACAAAATAGCAGCGTATCGTGAACGGAGTACAATCAGTAACGTTATAAAAATAAAAGCCAATCATTTGAAAGCTATCAGACATTATTTTCCAGGTTTATCTGCTGAACAACTACAAAAGTTTGAACAGTTATTGCCGTTATATAAAGAATGGAATGAAAAGATAAATGTCATTTCCCGAAAAGACATGGATAATTTTTATGAAAGACATGTTCTGCATTCACTGGCTATAGCAAAAGTGCTGTCGTTTGAGAAAGGAGATGTTATTCTTGACATCGGCACCGGGGGGGGATTTCCGGGAATTCCGCTTGCGATACTTTTTCCGGAAAGCAGATTCATCCTCGCTGATTCGATTACCAAAAAGATTTCCGTGGCAGGAGCCGTAATAAATGCCTTAGGTCTGAAGAATGTTGAAGCAAGGGCCATACGCGCCGAGATGATAAAAGAACCGGCAGACTATGTGGTCACCAGAGCGGTAGCGAAGGTGAATGACCTGTTACATTGGAGCAAAAACAAACATCCAAAAAAAATAATCGCACTGAAAGGCGGCGACCTGAAGGAAGAATTACAGGGCATACAGAAAAATATCCGCATCGTTGATATTCCTGATTTTTTTACGGAGCCATTTTTTGAAACGAAGAAGGTGGTGGTTATAAATTAACCCGAATAACGATTCAGCTGTGTATCAATTCTTGACAGCCTTTGCTTCTTCTATCATCAGTTGTTTCCCTTCATCCGTATTGAGTATGCTTGCAAAGTTTCCGTTTCCCGTTTGCGACAGCGCTCTCAATTTAGTGAAAACGTATTCCGTATTTTTTCCAAAGCAGAAGATGGACAGACTGATATTCTTGGAGCGGCCGGCAGCGATGGACTGCAACATTCTTTTATACTCTTTATCCCCGGATGTAAACAAACCGTCACTTGCCAGAATGATACGGTTATTGCCATTGGATACGAAGTTACTGAGTGCTGTTTTATAAGCCTTATCCAAAGCGGCACTTCCCTCCGTCGTACTACCGAATGTCAACGCTTCAATCGTCTTTCTGATTTTTTCATTATCGGATGCCGCGGTTGACGGCAAAATTTCTTTCACCGTACTGGAGAAAGTTAGAATGGCAATCCGGTCAGTCGGACGCAATTCACCCACCAGATAGGTCAATGCATCTTTCAGCAGCGGCATCTTATCGTCTGCATTCATGGAAGCGGAAACATCAATCAGAAACACCAGGTTATTGGTGGCATAACCTTCTAAAACAGGTTTTGGCATCTCTTTCGCTTTTATAGAGAAATCCCGCTGACACTCCTTTTTGACAAAAATAAATCCATTCAGTTCATAATAATTCTTTGATGCCACCTTAATGGTATAATACCCATCCGGTACAACAGCAGTCGTTAAGATATTATATGCCCCGGAAGAATCGGTTACAACGGAAAATTCATACCCGTCACTGATAGACAGTGTAATATTTGCGCTCTTGACGGGTTCTTTTGTGTCCATATCCCTGATGATGCCTGTGATGTGCATACCATCCGCAAAAGCCAGCAAAGAGAAGAAAGAAAAGATAAGGGTGTAGAGCAGCTTCATGCTTTAAAATATTTCACAATGTAAAGTTATACTTTCGTTTTTGTATCTACAACTGTAAATTTTATGCTATTTTTAACCGGATGAAAAAGTACATTTCAATTCTGCTTTCATTTATATTGTTTTCCGGCAGTTTCGCACAGGATTCTTCCGCGCATAAAAGTTTCTACAAAATGAGGCTTTCCGTTGAGATTCCATTGGGGCTGATTACATTAGGAACAGGCGGTACGAGTTTAATTCTGCACGCAAAGAAGAAACCGCTCACTTTTGATGAAATCAGTGCCTTATCGCCTACGGATGTCAATAAATTTGACCGGTATGCCATTTACCAGCACTCCAGAGCGGCAGCCATTTCCAGTGATGTCTTTCAATATACTGCCATGGTGGCTCCGGCCTTTTTATTCATTGACAAAAAAATCCGGAAGGACTGGAAAACCGTTTTTCCGATTTGGGTCGAAACATTTGCATTTACATCCGCCATTACAATGTTTACCAAAGAACTGGCGAACAGGAACCGACCGTATGTTTATTCGGATTACGGCAACGGCAACAAATACAGCAAAAGTGCGCGATCATCCTTTTTCTCCGGACACACCAGCATCACAGCTGCCAGCACCTTTTTTATTGCGATGGTTTATACCGATTACCACCGCGATTCAAGATGGATACCGCTTATGTGGACGGGAGCTGCCCTATTTCCGGCACTTACCGCCCTGACACGCGTAAAGGCAGGAAAACATTACTGGACAGATGTAATTACAGGTTATGCTGTAGGCGCATTAGTTGGCACTCTCACGCCTTTCCTGCACAGAAGATCTTTTAAGCGTTGATAGAATTATTTATCCAGACATAGACTCTGTTGCCATCCGTATCTATGGAAAATGAACGGGGATAGACCGAAGAAAATACATTTTCGAATCCCGCATTTTCAATTTTATTCGCATAAGAGGATTCAATTTTTGAATACAGCAGCATTCCGCCCGGAAGAACCGTATTTTTCAACTCTGACAAAAAGGATTCTGTCAAAAACGGCATGGGTGTTTCATCCTCAATAAAAACATCAAACACAACCAAATCGAAAGATTTATGCTGCCGGATATATTGTGAAGCATCAGCCACCACATATTCCACCCTTTTCCCTGCATCTGAAGACAGGTATTTCTTTGCCAATTCCACTATCACTTCATCCGCATCAACAGCGGTTATTGAATTTATATGCGGATGATTGTCCAGTAAATCCACCACGCTGCCCAATCCAAATCCGAGTGCAAGTACGGAGCTAATGTCCCTGTTCGGGATATCAACGGCTTTAAAGGCTTTTGCAAAAGAAGTGTAGTTTTTCCCAAAAGAATAGATAGCCTTATGGGTGCTGAGTTTATATTGTCCTTTATGATAAGAAACGATTACTTCCCCGCTGAGCCGGCTTTCTCTTTTCTCTACGGGAAAGTCATAAATATAACTGAGTATGTTTCTATAAAAAGGATGCATTCAATCTGTATGGCTATGATTTAATTATGGGTTTAATAACTAACCTATTAAAGCAACCTGAACTGCCTGACGCTTTATATCTCACCGGCCTTTATGGTTGTTTCAGAAACTTTATGATATGCACCCTTCAATATTCGGAATGTTCTGTAATCAGCGGATAAGTTAACCTTTATCCAACCGTAATGTTTTTGCCCTTCTAAATAAAGCCTCAGACCGATATACCTGTCTCCGGCGGCTACATTCCTTGTCGAATCTACACCGGGATTAACTGTTGTAATATAGCCTGTTTTAGAAAAGGTTTTCCCATTGTTGATGAAGCTGCCGGCGGGCAATTCAGTCACAGGTGTTTTAAATACAACTGTGCCGGTTACTACTTCGTTTATTGAAGCCGGGCTGTTTTTAAACACAAGGTCACACGCCGGCGAACAACAAAAATTATACATTTGTATCCAATAATCAAATTTCCCGTCACTGTTAATATCAATGGAATCTGCTTTCATATGCAGGCCAGGAGATCCCGGAACAAAGAGTATCGTCTTGTTTACCTCAAACTCCATTATGTCAGGGTCATTGATTAGACTATTTTTTTTACAGGCAGCTGCCAATAAAGCAAAGATAATCGTTACTGTTATTTTATGCCTTTTCATAATAATCTGGTTTACTTTCCAATATACGGCAGAATCCGATCTGTTTCAATTAAACTGAGCAGCTGATGTCTTCTACTTATTATTCGTATCCGATAGTTGAAATCATCCCAAAGTATTCAATTTTCAGCTTCTCATTTCCTGTAGTATCTCATCGCTTCCGGTAAATATTTGGTTTGAATGTCATTAATGCGTGTTTCGTCACTCGGGTGAGTGCTTAAAAATTCCGGTACGCTTTGTCCATTTTTCACCTGTGACATCCTTGTCCAGAACCCAATCGCTTCATTTGGGTCGTATCCTGCCATTGCCATAAAAATCAATCCCATTCTGTCCGCTTCACTTTCCTGTTTTCTGCTGAACGGCAGCATGGCACCGATTTGGGCACCGATACCAACGGCATTCATAAAGATATTGCGCGTTTCTTTGGGCTTACTGGCAAGCGCAGCATCCAGCGCACTGAAGCCCAGCTGTTCCAGCATCGCAGCACTCATCCGTTCATTCCCGTGACTGGCAATGGCGTGTGAAATCTCATGACCCATTACCACCGCTAATCCTGTTTCCGTTTTTGTAATGGGAAGTATACCGGTATAGACGACTACCTTTCCACCCGGCATACACCAGGCATTTGCCATTGAATCACGTACCACATTATACTCCCATTTGTAGGATTGCATACGCTCTGAAAGTCCAATCTGGTTCATATAACTGGTGACCGCATCGGCAATCTTTGCACCTACCTTTTTGACCATATCCACATCAGTACCGGTGGCAATCACTTTTATTTTGTTTTCCGTCAGAAACTGCTGATATTCCTGAAACCCCATTTCGTTCAATTGTGCATCAGACAGCAGTGTCAATTGTTTTCTGCCCGTTATCGGATTCTGGCTGCAAGCCACCAGCATAAATGTCAGCGTTATGATCAGTACTTTATTCATAATTTTTATTTTGGTTTTGTGGTTTTACCTGTTGATTTTGCCGGAACTTCATCCGGAGAAACGGTATGATTTAAACCCGAATCATTCTTTGCCGGACCCGTTCCTTCTGCCGGAGTCTCTTCCGGATGGGTCACTTTTTTAGGAGGAGGGACATCCAGCGAAAACGGTTTTTTAGGCTTCTGCTTAAAATCATCTTTTGGTACGGAAGGGGGTGCAGCGGGTGTTTCTGCCGGTGTCACCTCTTCTTTTGGGGGAGTAACCGGAGTTGCATTAACAGGTGCGGGTGCCACAGGCTTTACTGTCTGAATACTCTTACGTTCTTTAAAGTCTTCCATACGGGCGACAAAATTGTCCCTCATGCTTAAGTCAGCAGACATGAATTCGAAGATAACATTTTTACCGTCCCGCTGCATTCGCTCATAATCTTTCAGCAAGACGAGCGTGTTGTAAACATCTGTAACGGAAGACGCTATCCCCATCTGCCCACGTTTTATTTTAAAGTAAATCCAGCCGCCATCTTTATTCTGCAAATAAATATTGACAAAGTCGCTTTCATAAGCATATCCGATTTCAATATACGCATCATACTGGCGCTTGATGATATCCTGCCCAAAGAAGGCAAGACTCACTTTCTCCACACTCTTGAAAGTGGCATCCTGTTCATCCCAGTAAAATTTGGAACCGCTTAAAAGCATGGAATAATCCAGCGAATTTGGAATAAACATGGAATCTGTCATAAACAGATTCGCAATCAGCGTATTAGCCTCCAATGTATCCTTTGTTAATGTTGCTATCGTCTTCTGGAAAGTCTTGTTCCTTTTATAGAGGACAAAATTGGGTGAACTGCTGGACTCTACAAATTGTTGGATTATAGTGCTTGCAATAGCAGGCTGCATGAAAAATTTCACCGCCAGATCAGCTGTAACCTGTAAATTCTGGGATGGCGGCGTAAACTTAAAGACTCCAACCGCAGCAACTTTACACGGCGCTAAATTAAGTCCGAATCCTATCTCTCCAATCGCATCAATCGCTTTCGAATTCTCATTGTACTTCATGCATGACGACTTGGAATAGCTTGATTTAAAGGCATTCTCATCACCAAATATGATTGTATTAGGCTCTGTCTTACTGAATATCATGGATCCCTTCACCGTCATGATGCTCGCATCATTTCTGTCGCGTTTATCCTGTAAGATAGCGCTGTAAAACTCCGGTATGCTTTTATCCAGCATCAAGCCTACAAAGAGGCTGTTATTTGCCTGACTTAAGACACTATCCATACTGACAGCCGGTTTTTTAGGATCGAGTGCCTGTATATTTGTTATCCAGTCACTGGTGTTGTTGGCAATATCAATCTTTACAGCTCCGTCCAAAAATACATCCTTATGCCTGGAATCGAATTCGAATTTCCCTTTATAGTAAATCTTATTATCCAGTTTAAAATTCTCTGCCTCATCAATAAGGGCCTTGCCAAATGTAAATATTTTTGACATATCTCTCTGATCCCCTGTTCTTCTTCCCTTTTTATCCAATGTATATACCTTACCTCTGTAAGGATTGTTTACATTAATTTCCGTTATTGCAATTTTTGATGTAGAACCGTTGTTCATTTTCATAAAATAATTACCGGTTCCGGTAAAATCATTTCTACCGACAATGTTAACTTCCGCATCTTTTACCGTATGGAAGGAACTGTCGGCGTTAAAGACGATACTGGCGTTTTTAAGGGTTCTGACGGTTCCATCCTGCTCTATAAAGATTTGTCCCTTATCCGGAATAACTTTTGAATCGGCCAGCAATAATTCGTTGATACCCCCAAAAAAGATAGAGTTATCATTTAAATTCAAATCGGCCGTAGTCGTAATAAATTTGAGTGAATCCTTTGTCGGATCAGTCGACAACAAAAAGAAAGTGGCATACTTGGAAACGGAATTCAGTGTGAGTTTATTATTCGCCAAATCAAATTTTAAGAACTTCGGATTGGCAACATACCTAAACGATTCCAGCGGTATTGTATCGTTCTTATTCAATTCAATATCTGCCACCTTGTTATCCAAATCAAATTTAGCATTCACATCATTCGATGCGAGAAGTGATACCCCGTCATTATTTGACAGATTCAATTTTCCGTTTCTGGCCTCAAACTGTCTTGCCTTAAAAGTGATATCATCAGACTGGAGTTTAGTTTTGTTCCACGAAAGCACTCCGACTCCTTTCAGCTTCTTTTTATACAATATGATTTTACCGTCCAATTCGGTGATGGCATTATACATACTGAATTTCTCCTCTTTTTCCGGTGAAACGACTAAAGAATCTGTTTTTACGTTCCAAATAAAGGAAGACTGATTGACCCTGGTTTGCGGCAAATCCGCATTTTTATCTTCCGTTATCCGAACGCTGTCAATTTCGGCATAAACACTGTCCATAAAAAAGAAAGCCGTATCCGCATACATTCTTGCTGGTCCAAATTCAAACAACCCTTTTCCAGATAGTCCGCTGCTGTTAAGTTTCAGGTCTGCCGTGTATTTCCCTTTATTTCCAAATAAGCTATATCCTTTTTCGCCGGTTTGCACGTCGATTCCATAGGATTTATCATCCTGTAATTTTAAACCGGATTTGATGGGTTCGAAAATACCGCCTGAAATTAGTTGTCCGTCTAAACTCAGGTTTTCCGTTGCAATTTCATTTAAACTATCCAATTTGAAAGGGAATACCTGATAAAAGAATTTATCCTTATCATATTTAGTCCCGTTCGGACCTTTGTCATAAAACGTTTTTGCCGTGTCGCCACTGACGAAATACGGATATTTTCTGTCATTATTCGTCCCTGACTTGTTATCGGGAGCGGCTATATGCAAAGAACCGGTGATATTCTGTATGGGTGTTTTGGAGCGTATTAACTTAATTTCTCCTCGTTCATTGGGTTTTCCATCCCCATCCGGAACATAGACTACCATAGAATCCACGTTTTTCATATTGAACGCATAGTTATCATAATCGAAATCCACTTTTTTGGCAACAAAATCAAACTTACCTGCCTGTATCTTTCCGGAGAGAGTCATCACCCTGTTTTTCGATAATAAAACGGTATCGTTATTAGGAATGAATTTGACACCTGATTTTGTACTCATATTAATTTCCTCCACACCGTAGATTTCAAGTACATTCGTATTGATATTTAACCGGGCGTTCAGATTTCTTTTGAAGGACGCGAACTTGATGAAATCATAATCCTGTTTACCACGGGCGGATAATGCCTGATTAACTAATTTTTCTTTTACTTCAATCATTCTTGTTGACGGATTATAATTGATGTATCCGTCTTCCACCAGCTTAAAGAAAATATGTTGTGATGCGAAAAACGGCGCACCCGGATTGATATCCAGCGCCAGTGCCTGAGCATCCACAAAACGATCCGCGCTACTTTCATAATATCTGAAAATTTTGTCAATTGGCCCCTGTTCGGAAGGTCCTTTGTATTTATTTTCCAGATTTGGCTGGTAATAATTAAATGATTCAAAAATTGCAGGCTTCTCTCCTGACAACGTAATCATACTGAATTTCATGATGGTACTGTCCAGATTCCATTTCAGCTCGTCGACAAAAAAAAACATTTTATGGTATTCACTTGTAAACGGCTGTTTGGATAAAGGTTTCATATCCCGATATGCCTTAACATCCTTATTTTTGGAGAAGTAGGAAAAATTGACAAACGGATGAATAATCGTATTGTCTTTTAAAAAGATGGTCATGGATGCATCCTCTACGGTAATATCCTTGAATTCCTTGATTTGAATCCTGTTAGCTGTAACACGAACCAGTTCTTTGCCGTCTTTGCCGGTCAGTGAAATCTTGGGAAGTACGGTATCCGAGCCAACGCCGTAGATACTGGTACCTTCCAATTGAAAACCGCCGCTGAATTTCACTTCTTTTCCGAGTGTATTAAAATTGACGTTATTGCTGTAAGAACGGAATTTTGGATATAATCTTTCCTGTGATTTTGCCTGCAATAATTTATCCGTGTAGGCACCCAACAGAACCTCACTCAGGACGGGTTTAAATGTAAACTTTGCAGAATCTATCTGGATATCCGATTTGCTGAAATTAATCTGATGGTTACCAAACTGTACAAAATTATTGGCTGGATCAAAACCTGCCCTCTGTAAGGTCATGCTGCCGGTTGTGCCAATCCATAAATTTTCCAGGGGGTAATATTTTCCTTTTTCATTTCTGATGGTAAGGGTATCCGAATTGGAAGTACCAATCAGCTCTGTGGCTGCAAATGTAAATACAGGCTTATCCCCTATAAGGTCAACGGTATAATCTCCGGTAGCCTGCCAGGTGTTGGTATTGGTGAAATACAATGCATTCTTCTTATATAGATTGGAGAGATATTCTATATAACTGGAAAACTCCTTAACATTCCCGATCTTCCCTTTATCTATCAAGGTTTGAAGAATATCGAAGTTTTTATCAATAGCTGCTGCGTTGGCTTTTGTGGCATCCAATGTCATTAACATGGCCGCAAACTGCATGAACACCGGGTATGCGGGTGCCTTTTTGACCAACATGGTTTGTGAAATGCCTTTAATCTTAAAAAGATAAGCTGCAGCCTTTCCCGTCGTTACGGATGACGGAAATTTATCCGCAATCTCTTTGCAGTCATCTCTTGTGCAGGTTCTTATAAAATCGGTATATGCTTTAGCAAAACCCGCATTATCTGCAGGAAATTCTTTCGGGTATTGTGCATGCAGTAAATGAGTCGTAGCAAAAAGAAATACAATTAAGTTCAACAGTTTTTTCATCGCTCGTTAATTTTCTTTTTTCTGAAATACCAAACACTCCCAGTTTTCCAGGTTACTATGATAGTTAGCTATCAAATTACATTCCAATGCTTTGTCCAAAATACATTTTGCGTCCTGGGTGTAAAACCCTGAAATGAATAAATGACCGTTATTAACCAACAACGATGCTAATTTGCCCATATTTTCCAGTAAGAAATTCCGATGGATGTTCGCAAGGATGCGGTTAAATGTTCGTTGTCCTAACGTATCCAAATCACCTATAAGAGCCGTTATGCTTTTGGATTGATTCAATTCTATATTTTCCAGACAGTTTTTATAACACCATTCGTCATTATCCAGCGCGGTGCAGTTGTCTGCGCCAAGCTTTTCAGCCAGTATGGCCAATATGCCTGTACCTGAACCGCAGTCTAATACTGATGTATGTTTAAAATCTATCAGCCGCATGCGCCGCATCATCTGCAGCGTAGTCGGATGATGCCCGGTACCAAATGACATCTTAGGTTCAATCACAATATCATAAGGCACCTGCTGATTGACAGGGTGGAAGGTGGCATGTACGTAAACAAACCCATCTATTAACAACGGATGAAAACTGCGTTCCCATTGTTCATTCCAGTTTTTGTTTTCCAGTGCATTTTTTTGGACTGTAAGCTGATAGGTTTCGGCTATCTCCTTAATAAATTTTTCGCCATCCGTTTGCTGTATGTCATTCAGATAAAGTTCGATGCAATCATCTTTTTCCTCAAAGCCTTCCGAATCAACTTCAAAAAATAATCCGGCGAAATCTTCTCTATCAAAATTTACCGGATACGATATGGTATATACGTGAATCATTTGATCAGTGCATTGCTTTTATAATATCCGAAAACTCCTGTACTTTCAGGGAAGCACCTCCGACCAGTCCGCCGTCGATATCAGGGCTGGCAAACAGTTCTTCCGCATTCTTCGCATTCACGCTGCCACCGTAGAGGATGGTTAGCTGTTCCGCAGTTTCCTTATTATATTTCTTTGAAATCTCTTTACGGATAAATGCATGGACCTCTTGCGCCTGCTCAGGTGTGGCTGTTTTCCCTGTACCAATAGCCCAAACCGGTTCATAGGCGATTACCATACTCCTGATGTCATTTTCAGGAAGCTGGAAAATGCAGTTATCCAGTTGTGTTTTGATGTATGCGAAATAACCATCCTGTTCTCTGACTTCGAGCGGTTCGCCACAGCAAAAAATCGGGTTCAGATTTTCTTTGTGAGCCTGTTGTATTTTGAGCAGCAGCTGCTCATCCGTTTCATTGAAATATTGTCTTCTTTCTGAATGTCCTATGATAACATATCGAACATCCAGTGAAGCAATGATTTTAGCGGATACTTCTCCCGTGTATGCCCCCTGTGCATACTCGCTGCAATTCTGAGCGGCGGCATAGAGATGCGGATATTTTACAAACATGGAGGAACAGTAATGAATGTAGGGGAACGGTGTTGCAATGACGACTTCTTTCGCTGCAGACAATTTATAAGAATCATAATTATCCAGTAACCCGTTAATCAGCACCACCGCCTCACTTTTAACGGCATTCATTTTCCAGTTTCCTGCTATAATCTTTCTGCGCATTATTTTCTGAATTCTGCTGTCTGTTCAAAAATGTGTTTCAATATTTTTTTATCGGTTTCCGTAATTTCTATACCCCGTCGTTCCATCACCCGTTGTGCCACTTCGCAGGCAATCTCTAATTGAAAAATGCCATTCTCACCCCAGGCAAAATCGCGTATAAATTTTGGATGAAAGCCTGCTCCAAACACATTGGCACAAACGCCGGCCACCGTGCCGGTGTTAAACATGGTATTGATGCTGCTTTTGGAATGGTCGCCCATAATCAATCCGCAGAACTGCAAATCAGAATTCACATAATCCTTCGCAGCATAATCCCACACCTTAACTTTTCCATAGTTGTTTTTCAGGTTGGAGTTATTCGTATCTGCTCCCAGGTTACACCACTCCCCTATGACGGAATTTCCTAAAAATCCGTCGTGTGCTTTATTGGAATATCCAAAAATTACCGAATTGCTGATTTCACCGCCTATCTTACAATGCGGGCCGATTGAAGTGTCACCATACACTTTGGTTTGCATTTTTAATGTGGAATATTCCCCTAATGCGAAAGGCCCCCTGATTGTACAGCCTTCCATCACCTCACTGTCTTTGCCCAAATAACTCGGCCCATGCTGGGCATTTAAAATGGAACATTCACATCTTACCCCTTCCTCCACATAGATTTCCTTTCCCAGCAATTGATTGGTGTCTGATAATTTTTCAGGGTTCGGAATTAATCCAAGCAGATGTATATCCTTGCGGATCTCCTCTCCGTTCCATTTAAAAATATCCCAGCTGAAGTTCAGTTTTTGCAAAGGATAAGCAGAAAATGCAATTATATATTCCTCCCGGTTTTTCCCTATCGTTTCCAATGACAGGGTTACCCGATTGGTTCTGACTGCGATAATGCAGTCTTCATTTTGCAGCAGGGTATTATTGCCCATTTGCAGAATTTCACGACAAAGTTCCGGATTTGGAAGTATGCCTGCATTGATATAAAGGGTAGCTTGTTTTTGCAGTAATGGATATTTTGCCTGCAAATAGTCCTGGGTTAATACATCCGTTGAAGTTTTCAGGTATTTTTCCCATTTCTCCCTGATGGTTAAAATACCAACCCGAATATCGGCTACCGCCCTTGTTGCAGTCAGTGGCAGTAAGTGATTTCTTTCTCGGCTGTCAAAAAGTACGATATGCGGGATAGACATACCGTAAAAATAAAAAAGTCGCAACGTAAAGTTGCGACTTTGATGAAATATCTTTGAGAAATGTTATTTCTTAGCGTATTTTTTGTTGAATTTATCGATACGTCCTGCAGTATCCAATAATTTAACTTTTCCGGTATAGTAAGGGTGAGATACATTAGATACCTCTAATTTCACCAAAGGATAATCATTGCCGTCTTCCCATTTGATGGTTTCGCGGGATGTTGCGCAAGATTTAGCTAAAAACAAATGGTCACAGGAAAAGTCTTTAAAAACGACTAATCTGTATTCTTTCGGATGGATATCTGGTTTCATAAAATTATTTTGAGAGTGCAAAGATACAGAATTTTCTTAAAATTTGAAAGATTGAAAATGAGATAATTATTAATTTTGCACCAAACTGAGAGGATTATACAAATTACTGACAATCAACTACATATTTGGTACACAGAAATTACTCCTTACTTTTTCTTCACGTTAATCTTCAGTGCACCACTCTTTTTCATGTCTGAGGTCAGCGAAACATTCTGTATTTTTTTACCGTCGTATACTGTTACAGAGGCGGTATTAGGCGGTTCCGTTCCCACATTCAGGGCGTGTAGAACCAGGTAATTTTGAGTTTTGTCCAAATGGAACTTTATGCTTTTTTTGGCCTTGGTGAGCAAGACATTTTCCAAAACCGGTACCTTATTCAGATACACATTCACAGAGTCACCATCTTCATTATACCTGTCCCAATATTCTATGGTGATATCCGGGCTGCTGACCTCAATTTCATCTTTCACCACAACCGGACGCATCTTGACATTTTCAAAAGTATCAATCACCGGAGCACGATCCTCTTTCTTTGCGACTATCTTAGTTTCTGATTTTGGCCTATCAGCTGTCTCCGGTTCCGGTTGCGCGACAACAGTATCAGCAGCCACAACCAGCCTTACCGACGCTATTTCCTTTTCCGGTGATTTTGGCTGAGTAGTCATTACAGCCAGAGGTTTAGGCTTATTACCATACTGATCCCATACTTTGTTAAAGTCTGTGATGGCATCGCTGTATTTTGGTTTGCGTAAATAGGCAGATCGAAGGCACTGAAACATGTCTTTCTGGATGTATTTTACCTTACAGGCATTATTCTTCTGATCTTTCAGCAGCCAGGTATCCGTAAACGTCATCTCCGTATCATCTTCATTCAGGTCAAATGTACCGTTGAGGCAGTCTATCCAATTGGAGGATTCTGTTTCTCTGATTAAAACAATTGTCGTGATTTCCAGAAATTTTTTACTGCAGATATAACCGCTCACATTGTATTCACCGAAATAAAACCCATTGGTGATTTTCAAACGGGCAGAAAAGATATCTCCGGGAGGCAGCTTCTGAACGGATAGCTGAACATCGTACGTATTATGTACATATTCAATGAAATTACCCACCCAGACTCCGTCAATATCTTGCGCCTTTAGTAAAGAAGAAGGATTATAGTACGAAGTGAGTATGAAAAACAAAAAAAAGTATAACAATCGTTTTATCACAACAACAAAATTAGATGAATCGATATTCAACTATCAAAATTATTGCCAAACTATTGTGGATAAGTGAAGGAGAGATGAAAAGATATCCGTAAAACCAACTGACCGAATGCTACAACAACAACGATTTAATATATTCAACGACCTCTTTGCCTCCCCTGTTTTTTTCTGCAGAGGTCAAAAATTGCTTCGGCAGTGTTTCCCATTGTTCAGCAAGTTTCGCTTTAAATGCCTTGATATTCTTTTGCACCTGCAACGCTTTCTCCTTATCCGATTTCGTAAAAACAACAGAAAAGGGTATACCCTGTTCGCCTAACCAGTTAATAAAATCCAAATCTATTTTTTGCGGAGAAATGCTGGCATCCACCAGCACAAAAACGTTTATCAGCTGACGGCGGTTCTGCAGATAATATTTAATCATCTTGCTGAACACCTCTCGGGTTGTTTTTGACACCCGAGCATATCCATAACCGGGTAAATCCACCAGCTGCCAGCTTTCATCAATCAAAAAGAGATTGATAGCCTGCGTCTTTCCGGGTGTCTGTGACACCTTTGCCAGTTCTCTGCGATTGGTGAGCAAATTTATCAGGGAAGATTTACCTACATTACTTCTGCCGATGAAAGCAAATTCAGGATAGTCCGTATCCGGACAATCATCTGATTTGGGAAAAGAGCCGATAAATTTTGCCGTTTGTATCAAGTTTCTGATTTATTTAATGCAAAGATGAATACTATTTTTGATAGATTGATAACTAATATTGTACTTTTGTGTTGTATTTCAAAAAATCAGTGGGAACACCATTAACACCATATAATACCGGCGAAAGCAAAAAGGAGCAAGTGGCGACGATGTTTAATAACGTGGCTGGCACTTATGACTTCCTGAACCATTTTTTTTCCATGGGCATAGACAAGCTGTGGAGACGAAAACTGGTAAAATTAATCGGCACCACACAGCCTAAGAAAATCCTGGACGTAGCTACCGGTACCGCTGACTTAGCGATAGCCGAAACCCAACTTCATCCGGAGCAGATTATTGGAATAGATATTTCAGAAAAGATGCTGGAAGTAGGGAAAAAAAAGATTAAGCCATATCCGAACATATCCCTTCAGTTAGGTGACAGCGAAAACCTGCAGTTTAAAGAGGGCACATTTGATGCGGTGAGTGTATCGTTTGGCGTTCGCAATTTTGAAAATGTACCCAAAGGGCTCGCAGAAATGCGCAGAGTGCTGAAGCCCGGCGGCAAAGTGTTTATCCTGGAATTTTCAAAACCTACCAATTGGTTTTTTAAAAAGCTATACTATTTTTATTTTTGCAACGTTTTACCTTTTATCGGCAAGTTGGTCTCGAAAGATGCCAGCGCATACAGCTATTTGCCGGAAAGTGTCAGACTATTCGCGGATGGAGAAGAATTTGCGGCACTTTTACAGGATGCCGGCTATAAAAACATTACATGTACACCACTGACCTTTGGCATAAGCACCATATACATTGCAGAAAAATAATACTGTTGTTATTATTGTGCATCCCTGCGTTGGTGTTCGGCCAGCGCAATGCGATGGAAAACGATTTGAAATTTTCCAGAAGACGCTACCACTTCGGCATTCATCTTGGCGGAGGATTTTCAGATTTCATGGTCAAGCACAACGAAGCGTTTGCCCTCAGCGACAGCATCCTTTCCGTCAAATCAAGATTCGGAATGGGCTTTGAAATCGGTGCACTGGGCAGTTTTCACATCAATAAGTATGTCGAATTCAGGACACTGCCGAGTTTTGTGTTTTCCAATAAAAACATCACCTACGATTTTGCCGACGGCACCACCAAACAAAAGACCATTCCGCAAATTTTCTTTGAAATTCCTTTTGAAATGAAATTCAAGACTGAACCGCTTAAAGATATCAAACTGTATCTGGTAGCCGGTTTAAAATATGCATACGACCTAGGAGGTAATTTCAAATCCAGGAGAGACCCGGATATGCCCAAACAGTCTGCACATGATTTCGGCGTAAATTATGGCGTAGGGATGGAAATTCATTTCCCCCTATTCATTTTATCGCCTGAATTTAAAGTATTCAATTCTGTGCTGAATATACACAAACAAAACAACGACCTGGTCTATTCCAAATACATGAGAGGGTTGTACAACCGTTCCTTTACATTTTCACTGAATTTTGAAGGGTAATTCATATTCCCGAAACGGTTTCATCCAGTTTCTCATTAATAGACAGCCTCAAAGCATTCATGGCATCTTCAAAGCTGATATTGTTATTGACGACAATATCACATTCGGATTTGTAAGGCAGGATATATTTCTGGTAAGACGGAAAAACATGGTGCTGATAACGGTATAAGACATCTTCAAGCGGGTAATTGCGTTCAATCTTATCACGTTGTATGCGTCGGATAAGTTTGATATGTTCATCCGCATCGATGAAAATCTTTAAATCCATCAGGCTGGACACATCCGCAAAATGGAAAACAAAAATACCTTCAATAACAATTACAGGAGCGGCCTTATAGGTCACCAGGCCGGGTTCTGCATCCGGATTGTTGTAGGTATATTCTTTTAAAACTACCTCTTCACCGTTCAATAACCGGAGGACATCCTTATGGTACTCCCGCTCCCTGAAGGATTCCGGCAAATCGAAATTCTTCTCGTTATTGGCATCCGTCACCTGTTCTTCCCTCGGCTTATAATAATTGTCCTGACTGAGAATACATACCTGATCCGGTGAGAAACTGCGGGCTAATTCTTTGACAAAAGTGGTCTTGCCGCTGCCGCTGCCTCCGGATATTCCAATAACGAATGGTTTTTGGTTCATGGTGTTCAAAAAAATGTTTCCCAAAACTAATGAAAGGAAATTATCTTACCTATTTTTAGGGCAAAATTTCACCATGCAACTATTAGACGGCAAAAAAACAGCAAAAGACATCAGAACGGAAATTGCGGCGGAAGTGAAACAGTTGAAACTAAGCGGTAAAAAAACGCCCCACCTGGCGGCTGTCTTGGTAGGGGACGACGGTGCCAGTCAGACCTATGTGAACAGCAAGGTAAAATCCTGTGAGGAAGTGGGTTTCAAGTCAACACTGGTAAAATTGAAAAATGATATCACCGAAAATGAATTGATTACGCAAATCAATTTACTGAACAACGACGATTCGGTGGATGGTTTCATTGTGCAATTACCTTTACCAAAACATATCAGCGAAGAAAAAATCATATTAAGCATTGCACCGGAGAAAGATGTGGACGGATTCCATCCCATGAATGTGGGCAGAATGACATTGAACCTTCCTTGTTATGTCTCCGCAACACCGAAAGGTATATTAGAACTGCTGAAACGCTATGATATCGAAACAGAAGGAAAGCATTGTGTCATCATTGGCAGAAGCAATATTGTTGGCTTACCCATGAGTATTTTAATGGCCAGAAAAGGTAAAACCGGCAATTGTACCGTTACCCTTTGCCATTCGAAGACTCAAAACCTGAAAGAAGAGACACGAAGGGCGGATATCATCATCGCCGCTTTGGGTAAACCTGAGTTTTTAAAAGCGGACATGGTCAAAGAGGGCGCTGTGGTGATTGATGTCGGCATTACGCGGATAGAAGATAAAACCAAAAAATCCGGCTACAAGCTGCTGGGCGACGTGGCTTTTGAAGAAGTCAGCAAAAAGTGCAGTTATATCACACCGGTACCGGGTGGTGTGGGTTTAATGACAGTAGTCTCCCTGCTGCAAAATACATTAAGTGCGGCAAAAGAAGAATATTACCGGAAAGCTTTGAATTTCAGTGTGGATGATATCTGATTATAAAGCAGGATGCTTTACTATAAAATACGGATTCAATAAATTTTCACGATTATATAGCAGCGGTTGATGGTTATCAAACCTTAAAACCTCTGCACCTGCTTCGGTCGCTACGATTTGCCCGGCGCAGGTATCCCATTCCATCGTTGGTCCCAGGCGCGGGTAGACATCCGCTTTTCCTTCCGCCAGCAAACAAAACTTAAGCGAACTCCCGGCTGCCACAAAATCTACATTCGTAAATTTTAATTTCTGTTGGTCAACATACTCCAGTAATTCCGGTGTTTGATGAGAACGACTGCCCACTATTTTAAGCACACCGCCTTCCGCCAAGGTTCGTATTTTCAAGGGGGCAGTTACCCCATTTTCTATTTTGAAACTGCCCTTATCTTTTTCTGCAAAGTAAGTGATATTCTGAGCCGGAACATGCACCACGCCCAGTATCGGCTCACCATTTTCCACCAATGCGATATTAACGGTAAACTCTCCGTTCTTTTTGATAAATTCCTTTGTTCCATCCAACGGATCTACTATCCAGCATCTTATCCAGTTTTTGCGGACAGCATAATCAATCAGTTTATTTTCTTCTGAAATAATCGGAATAGTGACATCTAAGGCCGACAAGCCGTTTACAATAATATCATTCGCATTTTTGTCGGCAATTGTTAACGGTGAATTGTCGCTTTTCAGTTCGACAGAAAAATCATCCTTATAAATATCCAGTATGGCATCACCGGCCTGAAGGGCAATAGAAATAACAGATTGAATCATCAGACAGAATAAGTAAAATTAAAACTGGCAGTTTCAGCAAACGGGTTTTGCATGTCTTTCTCACTCAGGATAATATCCTGTTGCGGAATCATCCAGTCAATATTCAAGGCCGGATCGTTGTATGCAATACCTCCTTCGGAGGCCTTATCGTAATAATTATCGCATTTATATAAGAACTCACATGTTTCGGACAGTACTGCAAATCCATGGGCAAACCCTTTTGGAATCAGCAGTTGCAATTTATTCTCCGCTGACAATTCCAGGGCGAAGTGTTGTAAAAATGTAGGTGAACCTCTTCGGATATCCACCACCACATCCAGCACTTTCCCTTGTGTTACCCGCACTAATTTTGTTTGAGCTGCAGGATTATTCTGATAGTGCAACCCTCTTAAAACACCATAGGATGACTTGGAATGATTATCCTGGATAAAGTCATAGTTCAGTCCGGCTTCCTGCATTTTTTTTGCATTATAGCTTTCATAAAAGAAACCTCTGTTATCAGCAAAAACAGCAGGTTCAATAATAAATAAATCAGGTAAGGGGGTGGGTAATACTTTCATCTTAAGGAATCCGCTTTATTGTTTTGTACTTACGCTTTTGATCAGATTTTTGATATTTTTCCAGTAATGTCTCTTGAAATACACAGCAAGCACAATCATAATATCGATTATAATCCCGAACATCATGTAAGTGATCAGCTGACTTCTGGTAGAGACCATATTTACTGCCAACGGCAAATGCGGTTCATCAATAGTCTGGAATAACGGCATGATTGACTGCAGGTTTGTTTTTGAACCTTCCAGTGCAGTTGCGGTTTGAGCATAAAGCCCTTCTAACAATCCTTTATTTCTGATATACCTTGTTTCATTCAGGTCAGCCTTGTATGTAACAAGGTTATTGGCTTTGTCTTTATAGTCCGCCAGGTTATATTCCGAATTTTCCAGCTGCGCCTTCACATACGCCAGTTTCTCTTCCAGGAAGTCCACCGTTATTTTAGCTTTTCTGGTTGCCCGTTCGATATAATAGTCCGTTAGGTTATCATAGAAACACTCACACAATAATTTTGAAAATTCCTCATCGCCTGTAGTAACAGTAATGGAATATATTTCCGCTTCGTTATAATCAACGGATACCATACCCCTGATACCTCCTAAAATACCCTTAAACACCAGATAATCCTGGATACTCATATCTTTTACGGTGATTAATTCCTTAAAATAGCTTGTCTTGTATCCGGAATAGAGGCGCAGGTAATGATTCGCCAGAAAATCTTCTCTTCCTTTAAAGACAATCTTTTTAAAGACCATCTTGGAACCTACTTTTTCGGTAAAGGCATATTCTTTCAATTTCTTAGGATTGGCAAAACTGGAGTTGGTGGTTTGAAGCAGGTTAGAAAATGACCCCCCTCCACCGGGCACCTGCGGTCGTTCTTCCGAGAGGAAAAAGGTAATCTTGGCTGTATAAGTAGGTTTTACCTGCTTCCCTTTGTAATAGCCATACAAGGACATCAGAATAATGGGAATAACAAGAAGAAACGCTAACTTACCAACGATGGAAAAGAACTCCTTCAAGAATGCAATAAATAAAATCAGCCCCTGATCTTTGGTTTCAGGTACCGTTTCATTTTCTCTTTTCTCAGCAGGAGGAGTTATGACGTCCGTTTCTTCGTTGTTTTCCATCTCTTGCCTATTTATTGGTATTTCTCACAGTTAAGAAAAGTAAATAAAGCGTCAGGACAGAAGATATGGCTGAAATGGTAGCCGTTAAAATCTTCTGAAGCTTTTGTCCCGCTTCTCCGCTAGATACCCTTGTCCTATCCTTTTTAATTTTAGCCTCCTTGGAAGGTATCACTATCGTAGATCCTTTTTCTACCTTAGGGTAATTTTTTCCAAACATGGAACGGCGCGTTCCCAGTATTTGTCCGTTTGGACGGATAACATAGGTTTTCAATCTGTATGCGCTATCACTAAAGCCAGCGCCATATTTATAGATATAATATTTGGCGTCTTTTCCTTCCGTAAAGGGCACATACAAGTGTTCCGGTTTTTTCTCCGTAGGGTAATTAAATTGTCCTTTTAAAGCCACTAAGTCCTTGATTGCGGGCACATCTATTACATCCCCCTTCTTAAGCACATAGTTAAACTTGGATGTTTTGTATTTGATAGCCTTTGAAACATCCGTCAGGATATCGCCTATCCCGTCTTCTGTCCGATACAACCGGGCGCCGTCTGCATAAGCAAAGCGTGTGAGACCACCTGCACGTTCAATGACAGAAGACAATCGTTCGTCTTTTGTTGTCAGCACGTAATCACCGGGGTAAAGCACCTCTCCTTTAATCGTTACCTTCATCTGATATTCAAACTCCGGAGTTGGCCGAACGTAAATCTGGTCATAAGGTTGCAGTTTGATGGAATTTGCAACCGGGTCTTTTCCGATATTTTTACTGATACTGTAATTGAGTATGGTCACCTGAGTAGGTACCGACTGGGAAATGGCCTTATCGTAGTTTGCTATCCGTGCAATCTCAATTCTGTTTGATGCCGCTTCCATTTTAAAGCCTTGTGCCAGAATCAACGCATCTGCCAGTGTCATACTTTCCATGTATGGGAATGTGTCCGTTTTGCGCACCATTCCGTTGACTTCCACATAATATCTGTCAATTCTTCTTAAATCTTTCAGTACATAAATCTTGTCCCGTTTCTTGAGTTTAAACGTATCCATCGACAGGTAATTATCTGTGGTATCTATCTTAAAGGATATCAGTTTTTCCGTTAAGTCATCATTGACCCGATAGATGATGACTATCTCCAATACATCCCTGAATGTCAGCAACATGTTGTCTTCAGAAGTTTTATCTTCGATCACTCTGTTTAAATCAATTTTGAAGGAGTGCTTTCTGAAATCATCAAAATTCGTTCTGATCAAGTAAGCTTCCTCCAAATAGGCATCTTCTTTTAATCCTTGTGCTTTTGTAATTAAATCCCAAACCCTGTCGCCTTCCTGCCATTGATATCTTCCCGGCAGCAATACAGACCCTAAAATCTCATTGTAGTTCTTAATCTTTTCTGGAATAGAACGAACGCCGATGACATCTCCATTCTTTAATTCAATCTTGCCGCCCACAATTCGGATACTGTCAAGATTATAATCTATCAGAATTTGTTTGTTTTCTTCGAAACGCCTTATCTGAACCACTTTTGTAAATGCATCCGGTTTGTAATTCCCGCAAAACTTCAGGAGGTCTTCGAATGTTTCTCCGGGCAGCATTTCATATTTCCCTTCGCGGTTTACGGCACCTTCCACCTTCACAATATTCTTTTGTGCCGGCACGTATATATAGTCGTTGTTGTCCAGGAAGATATCATCTTGCTTTTCGGGTGTAAACAAGAATTTGTACAAGTCGAATTTCCGGATAATTTTTCCGTCGCGTTTGATTTGTATATCTCTGACGGAGCCTGATTTCGAAGGGCCGCCTACATAAGCCAGAATGTTGTAAGCCGTATTGATGGCGGGAAAGGTATACGAACCCGGGTTTTCTACATCACCGACAACATTGATGGTTATAACGCGTGAATAGTTGATGGATACATCAAAATCTGATTTATCAATCATATAGGCATTTGCAAAACGGGTCTTTAATAATTCTTTAGCCTGTAGTAACGTCAAACCTTTTAAGTAAACACGTCCGATATTTTCCTGTTGGATATACCCGTCCTTATCAATATAAAATAGGCGGTTATAGTCCGCATAACCCCAAATGGAAACAACGATCTGGTCACCGACACCCAGTATATAATTGGAGGGTGGTTTAATATCCACGGCATTATTAAATATCTTCACATCTTTTTGGCGGAAATAGGTAAACCCGTAAATATCCACCGTATCTAACCTGGCTCTTAATTCCCTTGTCGCTGTTGCCGTAATCTTCTCCACCGTTTCGGAAGCCTTTTGGGCTTCCTTTAATAATTTATCCGGCGTATTGATATTACCTTTTACCTCATTGGCATTGGTTGCATTACCCAATGATCCGGCCTGTTCATCCGCATCTTTCGATCTTGGATTAAACCCTTTTGCAATATCCTGCGATTTTTTTGTTTCCTCCACCTTGATTTCCCCTTGTTTTATCTGAAGGGTATCTTCAATCTTCTTGAAAATATCCTTTATAGACGGCTCAGGATTGGCTGGCGGGATAAACGGTATGATCAGCTGTGCATTGCCTATCGAAAAGCAAAAAAGCAATCCACTTAAAATCACTATCTTTTTTATCATTTTCATTGTATGTTATTTCTTTTATTTGGATACATTTAAAGCCATTCGTCATGAAAACAGGTCATTCTTTAAGTCATATCAAGCCAATTCGTATTGTTTTTTATAATAATTCAGATACTCGCCGGATGTAACATGCTTCAGCCATTCTTCATTTGCCAAATACCAGTCGACCGTTTTTTTCAGCCCATCTTCAAAGACCAATGACGGCTTCCAGCCGAGTTCGTTCTCCAGTTTGGATGCATCTATGGCATATCGCTTATCGTGTCCTGGTCTGTCTTTTACATAAGTTATCAACTGCTCAGAAGTACCCTCCGGACGGTTCAGCTTATGATCCATTATCCTACACAGCAACCTTATCAGGTCGATATTCTGCCATTCGTTAAATCCGCCGATATTGTAGGTCTCCCCTACCTTTCCTTTGTGGTAGATAACATCAATCGCGACAGCATGATCCTCTACAAACAACCAGTCTCTGGTATAATCACCTTTGCCATATACCGGAAGAGATTGGTTGTTACTGATATTATTGATGAATAGCGGTATCAATTTTTCCGGAAACTGATAGGAGCCGTAATTATTGGAACAATTGGAAATAACCACAGGCAAATCATAAGTATTGTTATACGCTCTTACAAAATGGTCGGAACTGGCTTTTGACGCAGAATACGGCGAACGTGGGTCATAGGATGTTTCTTCTGTAAATAATCCTGTTTCACCCAAACTGCCATAAACTTCATCCGTGGAAACATGGTAAAATATTTTTCCTTCAAAATTTCCTTTCCAGCTTTCCCTGGCTGCATTCAGCAAATTAACCGTCCCCACCACGTTCGTCATGATAAATTCAAGCGGATTCAGGATAGACCTGTCTACATGCGATTCTGCTGCCAGATGGATAACGCCGTCAAATGCATATTTACAGAACAGATTCCTGACGTGCTCCGCATCCACGATATCAATTTTCTCAAACGTATAATTGGGTTTGTCCTCGATATCCCTCAGGTTTTCAAGATTCCCTGCATAAGTCAGCTTATCCAGATTCACAATGTTGTAATCCGGATATTTATTGACAAACAGCCTCACAACGTGTGACCCGATAAATCCTGCTCCTCCGGTAATCAAAATTGTCTTCATATCCTTATAATGTCCAATGCTGTAAATTGGATATTTTTGATGTGTACATATTCTTTATATCGACTAAAATAGCATCTTTATTTGCTAAGTTACTAAAATAATTTTCATCCAGTTGTTTATAAGCATCATGAGAAACGGCCACTATGATGACATCGTATTTCCCTGATGTGTCTTTTTTCAGTTCAACGCCATATTCTTCATGCACTTCCCAGGCATCGGCCATCACATCTACCATTTCAACATCCATATGGAATTCCTTCAATTCATTGTAGAGATTAAACACCTTGGAATTTCGGATATCCGTCACATTCTCCTTAAAAGTAGCCCCCATGATCAAGGCTCTGCACTGAGATGGGTTTTTTCCTTTTCCCAGCAAAAACTGCACCACTTTCTTCGCTATATAATTCGGCATACCATCATTGATGTTTCTGCCGCTAAGGATGATTTGAGGTTTATATCCCAGTTCGTTGGATTTATAAGTTAAATAATATGGGTCCACTCCTATGCAATGTCCGCCCACCAAACCAGGCTGAAACTTCAGGAAATTCCATTTAGTTCCTGCCGCTTCCAATACGTCGTAGGTATTGATATCCATTAAATTGAAAATCTGGGAGAGCTCATTCATCAGGGCGATATTCAAATCCCTTTGTGTATTTTCAATCACTTTAGCAGCCTCCGCCACTTTGATGGAAGCTGCTTTATAGACACCCGGCTCGATAATGGAACCATAAACCGCCGCAATATTTTCCAGCGATTCTCCATCACAACCGGAAACGATCTTGGTGATCTTTGTTAAAGTATGCAGTGTATCACCCGGATTGATTCGCTCGGGGGAATAGCCCACTTTGAAATCTTCTTTATATTTTAATCCGGAAAGCTCTTCAATAACAGGGACACAATCTTCTTCCGTACAGCCGGGGTATACCGTTGACTCAAAGACCACATAATCTCCTTTCTTGATAACTTTTCCGATCGTTCTGGAAGCACCGGTCAACGGCTTTAAATCCGGCACATTATGTTCATCCACCGGCGTTGGAACCGCTACGATGAAGAAAGTTGCTTTTTTCAGAACATCATTATCGGCGGTAAAAACAATATCACAACCTTCAAAGGCAGAAGCAGGCAGTTCGTTGCTGGGATCCATATGATTGGACATCATTTCCACCCTTTTTTCATTGATATCAAAGCCAATGACTTTGAATTTTTTAGCTAATTCGAGGGCAATGGGCAACTCGACATACCCCAGGCCCAATACGCCTATTATCTTCTCTTTTCGGGTAAATAAATCTAAATATTGCTGTTCGTGTGACATTTTACGAGTACGAAATGGCAAAAATACGAATTTTTCAGTTAAATATTTCAGTATAAACGGTTAACAAATAATAAGTTTGCCTTAATTTCCGATAGTCCGCCTATAAGCCTAATTTTGTGAAATATGGGATTCTGTTACTCGATTCTAATTCAATGTTACCATTTGGCCATCCGTTTTGCAGCGCTTTTTAGCAAAAAAGCCCGAAATTGGCTGGATGTAAGAAAGAATTGGCAGGAAGAATTATTCGAAAAAACGACCCCACACAGCAGCTATTGTTGGGTCCATTGTGCCTCTGCCGGTGAATTTGAACAGGCCATCCCTCTCCTTCAATCATTAAAATCAACGGATAATTCTCTAAAAACAGCTGTCAGTTTTTTTTCTGCTTCCGGATTTGAACTTTATAAAAACTCCGGTAAAGCCGACCTGTTTTTTCATTTCCCCATTGACACCAAAGAAAATGCGTGCAGGTTGATTCAGCTTCTTCGTCCTGTTTTTGTATTATTTATCCGCAATGAAATCTGGTGGAATACACTCTCACAACTCAAAACAAAAGAGATTCCTGCTTTTTTAGTTAATGCGCCGAATTGGCAGAAACGGTCACTTATCTACCAAAAATACCTGGACAGGTCCTATCCGCTTTTTACAAAAATATTCGACACTTCCACTTATGGGGATACCAAACTGGAGCAGGTATTGGCAAACAGAAATGAAGCTTTTGCTGATTCTGTTTTAGAGGATTTTTGCAAAGATGCGGAAGTCATACTTGTTGGAAGCAGCTGGCAAACGGAAGAGTCCTATATCGCTTCCTTCTATCAGTCACACCGCACTGAATTTCCAAATCTAAAAATCATTCTTGCTCCGCATGACTATGACGAATACAAAGCGGTGGAATTAAGGAAATTATTTTCTGCCGGTCAGGCAGCTGACATGGATGATGTGGCTCTATACAGTTCATTTATCCATAAAAACAACAATCCGCGAATTCTGTTTCTGGATAAAAAAGGGATTCTAAAATATGCCTACCGGTTTGCGGCAATCGCTTTTATTGGTGGCGGTTTTGACAAAACGGTTCATAATGTTGCAGAGGCTGCCGTATACGGTATTCCGACAACATTTGGCCCTAACTTCATAAAGTTCGAAGAAATTGTCAGTTTAACAAACCAGCACATTGCTTTTCCGGTCAGCAATTACGAGACATTGGAAGATACTTTGCTTGAATGGCTTTTAGATCATAAAAAACTGACCGAAATAAACAGCGGGCTGAGTATCTATTTTGAGCAACAATTAATGACCTCCGGACGTATTATTGCCGAAATTTTAGCACAAAAAAATTCCCGCCGGTAGGGCGGGAATAGAGCGTGTTTTTATAAGATTCCGACTTCTAATTGAATCTTTTCTGCAATAAATCCATAAAACGATCCACCGCAGTTGTTTTAGTATCCCAATTGAATTTATTCCACAGATTATCTTTACAGAAATTTTCCGCCGCACTGAAAGAATTCAAGGCATCAATCTGCTTTAATCCTTTTTCATATTCTGCAAACTGGTTTCCGAACAGTTCCCGCACAAAAATAAACTTATCGTTCAATGCGATGGATTCACTCAATGTCTTGCTGATGGCGGTATGTACATTTTCTAAAACCGTTTGAGGTTTAAAAATCTCATTTAAAGAGGACGGAGTCAATTCTTCCACGACCGTTTCCACTTCTCGCTCTACCACCAGCACAGACTCGTTACCAAAAGAATTACCGTTATTTTCCGGAAGGAATGATGAAAGCGCTGATGAAAAAGTTTCCTGCAGTTCTTCCTTTTCTTCTTCAAAGAATTCAAAAAGTTTAGGCTGGCTCTGTTGTTCAAACTTTTCGAACAACAAAGGTTCTTCTTTCTTCTTATCAGCCAATTCTTCGGCTAAAGTAAGTGGTTTCTGCTCCTGAAATTTAGACAGCACACTTTCGACTTCTGTCGTTAATTTTCCGACAAAAGTTGTATCAGATACTGCATTTTCGCGTACCTCCTCTACCAAAGACATCACGACAGGCTCTTCCACTTTATTAACCGCATAATCTTCCGTGATGATGTTATCTACGGCATGCGTTTCGTTCACCAAGTTGTTTTCCGTGCGTTCATTCAATGCATAGTCCTCCGTAATGATACTTTGAACAAAGGTCACTTTCTCCCCTTCCGACTCCTGAACCAGTTTATTGATGGAATAATCTTCCGTAATAATGCTCTCCACAAAAGGAAGTACTTCAGTTTTTTCAACGATATGCTCTTCCGTTTCATTAACAGCGTAATCTTCCCTGATAATACTTTCCACCAGTGGTGTAATCTCCATCGTTGCTGCTTCTGCAGTTATATGTTCCTCCGTTTCATTTTCCATCAGAGGTATTTCCAGTCTGTTTTCATCTAACGCAGGTGATTCCAGCTGATCCATTGCTTCCGCTACAATGTCCTCCTGGAGTTCTGAGTTTGTCATATCTTCCACATTCGAGAGAGATGCTTCCAGTTCCTCTACATTAGACTGTTGTTGTACCTGAACGATTTCCTTTTCTTTTTTAGGGATAAATGTTTCCTCTATTGTTTCCGATGGAGTAAAGGAATTTTCTTCTTTCTGGCTTATTACTAAAGAGCGTTCGATATCTTCGATTCTGTCGATACTGGTATACAGGTATTTTTTCATCAGGAGCAATTCATCTCTTGACATGGTACCTTCCGACAAAATAGTCTTGTTTAAATTAGAAACTACCGTTAAATAGTTCTCTATTTTTTGCAAAGCTTTTCTTATTTCCATCTGTTTTAGTAATTTGAGGTGAAATTATAAGCTAAATTTTAAAATTGTCAAATGTTTTTAGAACCAAATGTTAATAAGTCTAAATCGGGCTGGATAGAGGTGGTATGCGGTTCTATGTTTTCCGGGAAGACGGAAGAGCTGATCCGGAGATTGAAAAGGGCGAAAATCGCCAACCTAAAAGTAGAGATCTTCAAACCGATGATTGATACGAGATACCATGAAACACAGGTGGTATCACACGATTCAAATACGATCATGAGCACACCTGTAAGCAGTTCTCTAAACATTTTACTGTTGTCCAATGATGTGGAAGTGGTAGGCATTGATGAAGCGCAATTTTTTGATGAAGGATTGCCGGAGGTTTGTGAACAGCTGGCAAAAAACGGGGTGCGTGTCATTATTGCCGGATTGGATATGGATTTCCAGGGCAGACCGTTCGGGCCTGTTCCTGCGTTGCTCGCAAAAGCGGAATACATCACCAAAGTTCATGCTATCTGTGTACGTTGCGGTGCTTTGGCAAATCATTCCTATCGATTAGTAGAGAGTGATACGAGAGTGCTGTTAGGGGAAAAAGAAAGCTATGAGCCGCGGTGCAGGGATTGCTTTACAAAAGGCATGGAAGGTCAGCATGGTAAGAACTAATTATTCATTCATCATAACGCTATAGGATATGAAACTGGCTGGAATCGAATTACCTAAAAGCATACACTTAGGCAATAAGGAACTTTTCTTTAACGGAGCCGCTATCCGTTCCAAGTTTTTTATACAGACCTATATCATTTCCATGTATGCCGAAAAGCCGATTAGGGATGAAAAAGCGGGTATTGAAAGTGATATTGACAGAAGCCTGCGCATGCAGATCATTACGCCGTTAGCCACCTCAAAAGCAGTAAGTGAAAATATTCAAAGCGGTATGAAAAACGGATTAGGCGCCCTGTATGACAAACAAAAAGATTTAATTGAGGATCTGAGAAAAGTGATAGAAACCTCCGGCGTGCAGTATAAAGACATTATAGATATCCATTACACCACTCAGCATGAACTGAAACTCTACAAAAACGAAAAGGAAATTTACCATAATAAAAATGGAAAATTATTCGCACAGACCATCTTTGGGATGTATCTGGGGAAAACCCCGAAAGATATAAAAATCAAACATGCCTTGTTAAACGGGCACTAAAACCGAAACGCCATGTTCCAAAAAATAATGTTACTCATCCTTGCCGGATTCCTCCTGCTGATTGGAATCATAACGTTCAACACCGTTACGGCTCCTGACAAGCAAATCAAACTGGCTGCAAATCCTGCGCCTGCCCTGACGGATAGTTCTTTGAGCCATTTTCAGCAGGCCATCCGGTTTCAGACCATCTCTTTTGGAGACACCGCAGACTGGAAAGCGGAGCCGTTCATCCAGTTCAGGCAATTCCTGGAAAAAACCTACCCGCTGGTGCATCAGAAATTAATCCGTGAAATTATCGGCGGGTACAGTTATCTGTATAAATGGGAAGGCAAAAACCCTCAAATGAATCCATATATTCTGATGGCTCATCAGGATGTCGTACCCATTGAAGAAGCTACAAAAGAGATGTGGACAGTAGATCCGTTTGCAGGCATTGTCAAAGATGGATACATTTGGGGACGCGGCACTACAGACGACAAAATCAATCTCATTTCCATTTTGGAAAGTGCAGAAAAGTTACTGCGAGAAAACTACCGGCCGGAACGAACCGTTTATTTTATTTTCGGACACGACGAAGAGATCAGCGGTAAAAAAGGCGCGGTAAAGATTGCCGAATTACTGGAATCCAGAAAAGTGAAAGCGGATATTATTCTGGACGAAGGCGGATTTGTGACCAGAGAGAAAGTACCGGGATTAAAGAAACCCGTGGCTTTGATCGCTACCGCTGAGAAAGGATATGTTACACTTGATTTAACGGTCACGAAAAATGGCGGTCACTCATCAATGCCGGATAATGAAACGGCTTTGGATATACTCTGTAAAGCAATTGTTGAGCTGCGTTCACATCCCTTTAAAGCGCGTTTTGTGGAATCCACCAAAGATTTTTATGGAATTTGTCGGCCCTGAAATGGGTTTCCCCAGCAATATGGCCATGGCCAATCCAACATTATTCAAAAAAATGATTCTATCGAATTATGCAAAAAGCGGCAGCGGTAATGCCATGATCCGGACAACCGCAGTTCCCACCATTATCCACAGCGGCATGAAGGAAAATGTCATCCCAACGGTAGCTGAGGCAACGGTGAATTTCCGTTTACTTCCCGGCGATTCAGCTTCTGCTATTATTCAACAGGTAAAGAAAATCGTACATGACGACAGGGTAGAGATTCAAGTGAAAAACAACAATATTGCCGAAGGTACGCCTTCCGCCTCTGCAAACAGTGTTGCCTTCAAAAAAGTAGACAGCCTTATAAAACGAAGCTATGAGCATGTCTTGAGTGCTCCGTTTCTGCTGGTAGGCGCCACCGATTCCAGGTATTTTTATAAAGTATCAGACAACATCCTTAAATTCAGTCCGATGGAAGATCCGATAGGATTTCATGGTATCGATGAGCGTGTAAGTCAGAAAAGTTTTCAGCACTCACTCTGGTTTTTTGAGCAGTTCCTGAGAAGCTGCAGATAGTTCAGAAAAGACTGAAATCAGTTGGAACAAGAGGGGCTGTTAATTAAACAAGTCTTTCATATCTTCATCCATCTCTTCATCCTTACTGAAGTTAAACATGGCGGAAGTAATATCGGAAAACTGATTTCCCTGCTCCAGTTGGAATTTACTCAACAGTGAATAGGCTGCCATGCCGTGTAAAATAAATTCCATCCAGATATTCAAGTCCTGTTTGGTCACCCCCATTACTTTTCCTAAAACCAAATCGCGCAAACCGGTCACTTCATCCAACTGGCCGGCATATACTTCATCCGAAGCTTCAGTCAGCAAATCGATGACATTACCCGCTTCAAAATAACTTTGTACGGTTTGGTATATCGTAGTCTCCTTCTGTTGCGATTTCTTTTTCCTGGGTTTTGTGGGATTGGGGAAATACTGTACAAATAAATTGCGGATAGCCTTATCTACAATATTCTGTGCCACCCGCATCGGACCTTCCTGTTCCCCTTCATAAACCATCTCGATCTTCCCGGTTATGGCCGGAAAAACCCCTGCGAAATCCGAAATACGGGCCACCGTCTGTTTTTCATTATTCAGCAGGGCACGACGTTCGGCCGTACTCACGAGGTTTTCCATCGCAGCAATGGTCAGGCGTGATGACACCCCGCTCTTTTCATCCACAAACTCACTGTCCCGGGCGGCAAAAGCGATATGCTCGATCAGGTCTTTTATCAACTCGGGGATAATAACTCTCTGCTGCTGCTCATCGCTTAACTGAGCTTCCTGTGCTGTAATAGCTTTGGAATCTTCAATGGTTTTGGGATAATGCGTTAAAATCTGGGATTCAATTCTGTCTTTCAGCGGCGTAACGATACTGCCGCGATTGGTATAATCTTCTGGGTTGGCGGTAAATACAAACTGAATATCGAGGGGAAAGCGGAGTTTAAAACCGCGTATCTGCAAATCTCCTTCTTCGAGCAAATTAAACAAAGCCACCTGAATCCTTGCCTGCAAATCCGGCAATTCGTTGATAATGAAAATACTTCTGTTGCACCGTGGAATAATACCAAAGTGCAGCACCCTTTCATCTGCATAGTGTAGTTTTTGCGTGGCGGCTTTTATCGGGTCCACATCACCAATCAGGTCTGCCACCGTTCCGTAAGGTGTCGTCAGCTTCTCGGCGAACTGTTGGGAGCGGTGCACCCATTCCACCGGTGTTTCATCGCCGTTGATTTCAATCAGGTCTTTTGCATAACGGGATAAGGGCTGCAAGGGATCATCCAGTATTTCACTGCCTGCAATAACGGGAATATATTCATCGAGCAAATTGACCATTTGCCGTGCGATGCGCGTCTTGGCCTGTCCGCGTAAACCCAGCAACAGGATATTATGTTTGGAAAGAATCGCCCGCTCCACATCCGGAATCACGGAAGTATCGTAGCCGATAATCCCTTCAAATGCTTTTTCTTTCTTTTGCAGTTTTTGAATAAGATTATCCCTCAATTCCTGTTTAATAGATTTGGTCTGATAGCCTGATTTTTTCAGCTGACCTAAAGTTATGATTGTATGCATATGATTGAAACACCGATTTGGATGATTTGTTACACTTATTGGATGGAATTTAAACTTTTATTATTCCCCCAGGAAAACACTTTCTCGAAGAGTGGCAGCCATTTATGCGATCTTATTTTTGACAGGAAAAACACTTCGTGTTCCTTTTCTTTCATACCCATTTCTATTAGAATGGCATCATGCCGGGTAATGTTCAACTGATTGAATAATTCTTTCATGTTAAAATACTCGCTAACATTGCCGCTTTCCAGCCTGCCTGCAAAATACATGGGCATAAACCAGCCAATGACATAACAGCTGTAGCAGATAATCTTTCCAATGAGGTAGTATTTTATTTCATAATACGCAGAAACCCGAACCTCATATTCCTGCATGATCCTGAGTACCTCCGCCCGGTGCTGCCATTCATCGTTTTCAATCTCTTTTATCCTGGTTTTATCCTCTAGCACATTCACAGCACCTGCATGCCCCTTATAGGCAAATGAAGCGGCACGTTCAGCAGAATAAGCCAATTGAAGAAGGTTAATTAATTCGGGCTGCAGTGATATCATGCAACAAAATTACAATTATATTGCCTTAATTTTCTTTAATAAAGATAAAGCGACGTCTTTCCCTGTTTGCGCACCTCCGTTCATGAATCCCTGAAACTCGTCGCTGCAGTGCTCCCCGGCAAATAGGATATTTCCGACAGGCTCACTGATGTACGGCATGATATCCGTCCATTGCCCCGGGAAAAAGGCAGAATACGACCCTTTAATGATTTTTGACTTCGGCCACCACGCGATATCGGCATTATCGTTGAATTTATTTTTCATACCCGGATATATCTTATCGAGAATCGGAAGGTACCTATTCACAAACTGCTCTGTATCCTTTTTATTTTCCGCCATATAAACGGCATCTTCCCCCCCTAAGAACACCGTATAAATACCCGGTCCTTCATTTTCATTCTGCCCGAATGAACTATCCCAGCCGTTGTGAATCTTATCATTAAACAGATAACCTATCGTCTTATGTTTGGTTCGCCAGATGCGTTCTTCAAACCCTAAGAATAATTTAGCATTTTGCCCGTAACCCAGTTCCTTAATGGCCCGTCTCTTTGTTTTGCTCATTTCCACATTTATCGTTACATCCCTCAACACAGAAAAAGGTGTGGTCAGGATAACATAATCCGCATAGGCGGATTTACCATTTGCAAAGATGAGCGAATAGCCTGAATTGGCTTTATTGATTTCCACTAACTGATGTTCGAGATGAATATTACCCACAGCAGCGGCCAGTTCGTTGATGAGCGAAACAACCCCGCCCTTGATGGAATAACGTTCATCACTGTCTCCGTACAGTTCCACTTCATTATTTTCATTTACACCGAGTATGTCAATGAAATTCAATGCTGAATTATCCTGCAAATCCAGTCCAAATTCTGACAGATAGGAGGCGCGCAACAATTCTTTCAGCCAACCCGACACGCCCAGCCTTGCCAAATACTCATCTAAAGTCAGCCTGTCCAAACGAACCGCATCGGGTGTATCATAATTATCCCCGCAGGATATGGCATCTTTTTCTATTTGAGGAAGAAAATTCTTAAACTCATTAAACACCTGCTTCATGGTATATCTTTTATCGTTTATGATATACCATTCCCTGTTTTCACCTTTGTGTAACGGGTCTGCAGCATAATCATTCATCTCCAGCTTAAACTCTTCAATCAAATGCAGCATTTCTTTATGCCCTGTATCCACAAACTCTCCGCCTATATCCAGTGTAATGCCGGGTAAAAACTCGGCAATGGTATGCATACGCCCACCGCAGCGTTTAAGCATATCAAATATTTCATACTGGACGGCACCTGATTTTTTGAGATAATGAGCGGCATTTAAACCGGCTATCCCGGCACCGACAATGGCCACTTTAGGTTTAAAGGCTGAACCGGAAGTGCTGGCACCGTTATTTTTGCCGTTGTTTGACTGACAGGCGGTGATGCCTGTTAATGAAGCTGCAATAGCGATTCCGGCGCTTGCTCTTGCAGACTTGCTTAGAAAATCTCTTCTGGAATAATATTGTTTTTCTTCCCATTCCTCATTATCCATTCCGGAAAGATAAACTTTGGATTGACGCTGCAATCTGTTGAGTAAAGGGCTTTTGAAAGTTGCCATAATTTTGGTTTTTGTTATGACAATTTACAAAAAAAATCAGAACTATCTTACTCTTCGCTTTTTGTTGCGTTCGTAATCTTCAAAAATAAAATCCCCCAACCCATCCAGGGAAGTGTAGAACGCTTTTCCTTTATTGATTTCCGTGAATTCATGCACGTACTGCTGCAGATAGGCGTCTTTTGCAATCATAAAGGTGGTAATGGGAATATTCAGCCGCCTGCACTGTGCGGCATAGTTGTAACATTTATTGATAATTTTCCTGTCCAGTCCAAAACTGTTTTTATAATAGGTTAACCCCTCCTTCAGACAGGTGGGCTTTCCATCCGTAATCATAAAAATATGTTTGTTTGAATTTTTTCGTCTGCGTAAGATATCCATGGCGAGCTCCAAACCGGCTACGGTATTGGTGTGGTATGGCCCCACCTGCAAATAAGGTAAATCTTTCACTTGTATCTGCCAGGCATCATTACCAAACACTATTACATCCAGCGTATCTTTCGGATAGCGTGTCATGATGAGCTCACTCAGTGCCATGGCCACTTTCTTAGCCGGAGTAATCCTGTCCTCCCCGTACAATATCATGGAATGGGAAATATCAATCATCAGCACCGTGGAAGTTTGTGCCTGGTATTCCTGCTCCATCACTTCCAGGTCGCTTTCCCGCAACAGAAAATCCTCTGATGCGTGATTGATCTGTGCATTGCGTAAGGATTCTGTCATGAGTATCTGCTCCGGTTTATCGCCAAACTGATACGGACGAACGTCGCCTGTCGGTTCATCGCCGTTGCCGCCATAAGTAGATTTGTGGTTACCGCGTTTTGACTTTTTAATTTTTCCAAAAGTATCTTCCAGTGATTTTTGACGTATCGTCTTTTCCATTTTGGAAGTTATCTTCAATGCATCACTTCGTGGATTTTCCTGTTCAAGATAACCCTTATCCACTAAATCACGTATAAAGTCTCCTAACCCGTAATCGTTATTGGTAAGGTTGTATTGCTTATCCAAATCGGTCAGCCATTCCAGCCCCTCTCTCACATCCCCGGAAGTATACGTCAGCAATTGGCGGAGTACATTAAACAGCTTATCAAAATCAGCAGACTGCGAATCTAAAAGGGGAATATATTTGGTGAAGCGGTAACCTAACATTTGAATAATGTATGAAGTTAAAAAATTATCCAATATAAAACACCGGCAATAGATTAATGTTTAGGATTCACATGCATGCACTATCCATCAGAATATTGAAAAAACAATGGGATTGAACCATAATTTATCCTAATTGTTTATGTAAAAAAGAAAAAATGAAAAGATTAGTATTGAGTATTTCCCTTATGATATGGCAATATTCATTTTCAGCTGATTTTATGCATGATCTTGGCTTAGGCTTCTGGTCTAAAATCCGTAACAATAACACCGGACAGCCAACAAGCTATGGACCGCATATACACTATATGCCCAGAATTAATTTTCGCATAAAGGACAACATATCATTCTCTGTTGCTTCCCCTCTTGCGATTGGCGCAAGATTTCATCCGACGGAAGGTAACTTTTTTCAGCTGCAATTGCCGGCAACACTTTTAATGTATTTTGGTCATGGTGCATTTAAGAAATAAAAACATAACAGTACTATCGGTGGATACTTTGGAGCAGGATTTAATTATATTCTGAGTACATCGGGATCATCCAGAGAGAGTGATTATGGAATAATCTCTTTAACAGGACTACGCTTTTATACACATCACCACAGTATCGGCGTGCATGTGCAATATACACATGACTTTAGATTTAAAAATAATTTTGTAGGTACCGGATTGTATTATACATTTGGATATTTTGATTAGAAACGCTCACACATTTTTTGCAGCATTTAACAAGCTGCCGTCTGTTATTTATTTTTTCAATACTCTCACGTTATATGCACCGGTATTGGTCTTGTCGTACACCGTTTCATAGATGGAAATATAGATATTGCCATTTTCTGCGGCGGTGCCTTCCAGTTTGGAACCTACAGGTTGTGTCACACCATTCTCACCAATCTTATACACCAATGAACCATATTTAATTTCCATTCCGTCAGAATAGGCAGCATCTTTGACACCGCTCAAATAGCCGTCAGGGCCATATGTGCCTCCGGATAAGCTTTTCAAAATTATCTTTCCATTTGCGGAAATACTGAATTTATCGCCGTTTATTACGCTTACCCCTGTATTCAGCCAGCCTTTGTTATTTTCATTTCCGGATATGTAATAATTCGCCTTTAATTTATAGTTCCCGTCACCTACGATTGCATTCTCATCAATGGTAGAAATATCCATGCTTTCAATCTTTTCCCGTTTGAATGTCAGGGTCCCGTATTCGGACTGAATCGTAACCTCCGAAAATGCGATAGAGCCTTCAATGGTATTGACACCATCAAAAGAAACGGCATCATTGATGGATTGCCCGGAAGGCAAATTGGCTTTTTTATACAGTTCATCTGTCAACTGTTCTATCGTGTAGTTATCCAAATCGGATATCTTATAAAAAGGATTTTGGGTAAAAGTCAAAACAGAGGATAATACAGGCGTTCCATAAGCAAGGAGCCTTTCATAAATTGGCTTTGCCTCTTCCTCCGTTTTAACGGATTGGAGTTTATTCAAATCAGGCAACACCGCACCGTCTTTTGTTTTATCGGACGGGATTCCCAGTTTCATATTGGTTATTTTTTCTACGGGGATGTTCAATGTACCGTAAGGATTTACAATCGAAATTTTGGACAATGCCGCTTTACCGGTAACCACGTCGCCATTTTTCAACCTGACCGTTATCTGCACATTTCCGGCAAAGAGAGTTGTTGTTACTGACAGTGACAGGAGCAGGAGAAAAGAGAATACATTTTTCATGTTTTATATTTAATAACTAAAAATACACCATTTAAAACAAATGTATGGAAGAAATATTGCAGGGATTTCAAACCTTAACAAAAGATAAGATTAGTTTCCGGCCGGGGCAGATATGCAGGGTTTGCAGGAAGCCAACTCAAGATAGGGTGGATTATCCGCTGCCGACCGGTGGATAAACTGTTTGACGACAGCACCTTTATAGATTAAGAAAATACCAGGCATCTGGTACACATCGGCTCCGTCAGGTGATGTTACAAAAGCACCTTTCGTTAACCACAGATAGAGTCCTCTCACCCATACTTTAAACCCAAACAACTGTGAGACAGTCCCTCTTTTGAGCTTAAATGCCTTATATAACAATGACTCCGGGTCTGAAATGTATTCAACATCGGATAGATTATGTTTTGCCAGTTCCTGCAAGCCGGTTTTTTCGTCCAGCATATTCACCACAATTATTTTAGTGCCCTCCTGTTCTATCTTATCTTTATATCTCCTGATGTTATATAAAGTCTCTTTACAAAAAGTACAACCAAAATGCCTTAAAAAAATCAACATCACCGGTTGTTTATCTGCCAGCTCAACCACCGTATGATTGTTGTTTGTAATAAACATTTCGAGCAATTCATCCGTAGAGAGATGATTCATGCGTATAAGTTCATTATCGAGTAAATACTGCAGCTTGTATGCGTTATACAGAATCCATGAAAACGGAAACAGCCAGATGATATGATTCAGTACAATCATCTTGAAAATAATTGAGTTTTCAGTGTGATGCAAGACACTGTTTAGAAAAAACAGGATTATGATCAGCTTGTTGATAAAACCAAGTAAGACTATTCTCCAGTGACGAACAGGACTCGATGAAGCCAGAAGATAACCCGCCCCTAAGATAGACGTATAAAAACCAATCACCTGCCAGAGCTCCATGTAATTGGGAAATGCCATATTGGATAAACGAAAGAAAAATGCCGGAAAAAAGACAACGGAAAGCCCCAAAAGCAGGTGATAGACCCCTGCAATGTATAACAGTACCTTAAACGATCTTGAATCTTTATGCTGTATCATGCTCATGATAAAACTATCAACAGCAACAGCGTAAATTTGTTTAACAGAAACCTATTATTTCAGAAAATCAAGCAATTCCGCCAATGTAATAACCGTCTGCTCACCGGATTTCATGTTTTTCAGCGCAATTTTACCCTCCTGCAGTTCTGTTTCGCCGATGATGCAGACAAATGGAATATTTTTCTTATCACAATAGGCAAACTGCTTCTTCATTTTTGCATTTTCCGGATAAAACTCGGTATTGATATCGTTTTTCCGGAGTGCAGCTACCAGTTTTAAAGATGCTTCCAATGTCGCTTCACCAAAATTGCCGACCAGAACCTTGGTGGATGTTCGTACGTCTTCCAGTAAATTAAGCTGCTGCATCGCCGTAAAAATCCTGTCCAGTCCCAAAGTTGTACCCACGGAAGGCATTTCATTCCCTGTAAACATCCCAATGAGCGTATCGTACCTCCCCCCCCCTGTTAAAGAACCGATATGTGGATGCGCTGGCAGCTTGGTTTCAAAAATGGGCCCGGTATAATAGTCCAAACCACGGGCCAGTGAAATGTCAAATTTGAAAAACCCGGATGGAATACCTAACGTGTCCAATATTGAAAACAGCTGATTTAATTCCACAATTCCTTCCTGGCAAATATCAATGTCTTTTAATTCGTATTTTAAATGATCCAACGTAAGTTCCTTCTCCATCAGATCTTCCAGTTTCATAATGGAATCTGCACTGATATTTTTTTCCGACAACTCCTTCTCCACTTCACGCCATTCCACCTTATCCAGCTTATCGATGGAACGACAGATTTCCTGTGTAAAACTTTCATCTAAGCCAATATAACGAACCAGGCCGTTCAAAATCTTACGGTTATTTATTTTTATCAGAAAATCAGTGAATCCCAGCTGGCTGAGTACTTCATATGTAATGGCCACCATCTCCGCATCTATCACGACAGAAGTACTGCCTACACAATCGACATCACACTGGTAAAATTCCCGAAACCTTCCCTGGTGCGGCTGCGGCCGGTCGGCACGCCATACCGGCTGTATCTGGTAGCGCTTGAATGGCAATGTCAATCCTGGATTCATGGCCACCACACGCGAAAAAGGCACCGTTAAATCATAATGGAGCGCAGCTTCGTCTTTGCTGCCGTTTTTATAATTCAGCCGGTAGATCAACCTGTCGGCATCTTCGCCATACTTACCGGTCAGCACATCCAGATATTCAATAGCAGGAGTTTCAAGAGGGGCAAACCCGTATTTTTTAAACGTGTCCCGCATCACCTGCAAGATGCGTTCCCTGTGCAGCATCTGCTCGGGTAAAAAATCCCTGGCTCCTTTAAACGTTCTTGGCTGTATCATTTCAAAAAGTAAATTACGATTGGTATTAGATTTTATTTGGTACAAATATATTTAACATCCACATTCAGATCGAATGACCTCATGAGGATTGCTTTTTGTTCTCCGCGTATGGAAAACCCCTTTCCCGGAAAATATTCTATAATCTGCACAGATGAAAAAATAAATGAGTTGATTTTCTTGGTGATATAAATGCGCTGTATCTCATTTTGCCTCATCTCGATGATCATGGATTTCACATTTACCTTTTCCGAAAGCGCCCTGTATTGGACGGAAGTAATACCGGAAACGGTTGTTTTAACCGTATCGGCAAAAAACCTGCCCTTCCATGCCGGTTTATTGATATCACAATCCATCAAAGGTTCCAGCTCTTTCTTCCAGTCAATGGAATCCAGCAGTCTGGTTTCTTTATTGGCATTCAGGTACACTGATTTTTCTTCTCGGCAGTTGTTTAATGTATTATTCTTTACATCCGTTTTCACCAGGGTTGTTATGTCAAAATAATTTACGGCTAGGGCGGAAGCATCTTGTTCTGTATGATTGCAGGAATATATAAGAAGAATACAGAGCATAAATAACAATTGTTTGTCATCCACCTTGCAGATAAAAGACCTGCAAAACATACCGATACTATTTTTACTGATGCTCATATTCCTATTAATACCGTTCCGTCCATTTTTTCCGGTACGGGGAGTTTCATTACCTTTAAAATCGTTGGTGCAATATCGGCCAGTTTCCCGGGTTGCATAGGATTCTTGTAATGATTACTTATCAAAAATAAAGGGACTATATTTTTGGTATGCGCCGTATTGGGTGTTCCGTCTTCATTGACGATATAATCAGAATTTCCATGATCCGCCGTCAGGAAGATGGAATAATCCTTTTCCAATGCTTTCGTCACCACCTGCCCCACACAGGCATCTACCGTTTCTGCAGCCCTGATTGCCGCACCAAACACACCGGTATGTCCTACCATATCGGTGTTGGCAAAATTCAGACATATAAAATGCGGCTCCTGTTTATCCATGTATTCTATGACGGCATCCGTTACCTCTTGCGCGCTCATTTCCGGCTGCAGGTCATACGTGGCCACTTTGGGAGATGGAATCATGATGCGTTCTTCGCCGGCAAACAGGTCCTCTCTTCCACCTGAAAAGAAAAATGTCACATGCGGATATTTTTCCGTTTCAGCAATCCGCAATTGAGTGAGTCCATTCTTTGATATGACTTCCCCCAGTGAATCCGGTATATTATCTTTCCCGAAAATAGCTTTTACATTTTTAAACTTCTCATCGTAGATGGTCATTGTTACATAATACAAAGGCATCGTATACATACCGTTATCCGGCATATCCTGCTGCGTGAGCACAGTGGTAATTTCCCGGCATCTGTCTGTTCTGAAATTAAAACAAATCACCACATCATCTGACTGAATGGTGGCTAAAGGTTCACCGCTCTCATGGACGATGACTGCCGGTTTTATAAACTCGTCCGTTACTTCATTTTGGTAAGAGGCATTTATAGCTGAAACAGCATCCTGAAATTTTTCTCCTGTTCCGTTCAGCAGTAAATCATACGCCAGTTTTATACGCTCCCAACGCTTATCTCTGTCCATGGCGTAGTACCGGCCGCAGATCGAAGCTATTTTTGTCGGTGTATTTCTGCAAAAATCATCCAGGTCTGTCAGAAATTTAAGTCCGCTCCTGGGGTCGGTATCCCTGCCGTCAGTAAAAGCATGCACATAACTTTTTTGTACGCCGTTTTCTTTTGTTGCTTTTATCAATGACTTCAAATGACTGCTGTGAGAGTGTATTCCTCCATCCGACACCAGTCCCATAAAATGCACCTGTTTATTGTTGGATCTGGCATACTTGAAAGCATCCTTTAAGACTTCATTCTCCGCCAATTCTCCCGTTTGCACCTTTCTGTTAATCAACATCAGATCCTGATAAACCACTCTGCCGGCGCCTAAATTCATGTGTCCGACTTCGGAATTGCCCATCTGGTCATCCGGCAGCCCTACATAGGCACCATGTGTAAGCAATCCGGTATTTGGATATTTCAGGTATAAACTATCTGTAAAAGGTGTATTGGCCGCTTCAATGGCACTGGAGGCAGGGTTACGGTTAATGCCCCAACCATCCATAATTATTAACATTGCTTTTGGTTGTTTAGACTCCACGTGTTAATTTTTATAAAATTTTTCTATTTTTAGACATTCTTTGGCACAAAATGTGCGCTACGAATTACGAAAATACAATTTTATGAAGGTTTTCAAGCCAATATCAATATTTATATTTTGTTTACTTTTTAGTTCAATCGTATTGGCGCAAGACATCACCTCTTCCATTCCGGCAGCCATAAAAACAGGAAACGCCGCTTCGATTGCTAAAAACTTTGATAAAAGGGTAGATATCACCATTGAAGAGAATGCCGATAACTACAGCAATATTCAGGCGGAGATGATACTGAAATCTTTTCTAGGAAAATTTTCAACCCGTGATTTCAATGTATTGCATAAAGGCACCTCTCCGGACGGCGCTCAATATACCATTGGGAGTTTAAAAACTAATTCAGGCACTTACAGAACCTACATCTACATCAAAAAATCCGGCGGTGTCAATTATATTCAGGAAATCCGTTTTGAAAAGGAATAGTGCTGACAGATGTCATCAGTAATTAGTGGTTGGAAAATTTTATTACTTTTGACTATGATAAATGAGCAAGAACTCCGTCAATTTATTGAAAACGCACTCCACGAAGATGTTCGCGAGGGAGACCATTCTTCTTTAGCCTCCATTGATAAGGACACGCAGGGCAAAGCACGGTTACTGGTAAAGGATAATGGCATCTTATGCGGTATTGATGTGGCAAAAGCTGTTTTTGGGGCAGTTGACACGAACCTGACGATGGATATCCATATCTCGGAAGGCAATGCGGTCCGATACGGTGACGTCGCTTTTCACGTTTATGGAAGTGCGATTTCCATTCTGACTGCGGAGCGGCTGGTACTGAACTGTATGCAGCGCATGAGCGGGATTGCAACCAGAACGAGTGAATATGTAAAAGCGGTTGAAGACACTTCTGCCAAAGTGATTGATACTCGAAAAACAACGCCCAATCTTCGTTTTTTGGAAAAATATGCAGTCACTGTGGGCGGCGGATTCAATCACAGGTTCGGCTTGTATGACATGATTATGCTGAAAGACAATCATATCGATTTTTGCGGCGGTATCACAAAGGCTGTTCAGAAAGTACACGAATACCTGAAAGCCCATGCGTTGAATCTAAGAATTGAAGTGGAAACAAGAAATCTGGATAATGTCAGAGAAGTGATGCAATGCGGCGGTATTGACCGGATTATGCTGGATAATTTTACGCCTGAACTGGTAAAAGAGGCCATCCAGATTATCAATGGAAAATTTGAAACAGAAGCCAGCGGAGGTATTACGCTGGATACCATCCGTTCGTTTGCGGAAACAGGAGTCGATTTTATTTCTGTGGGTGCATTGACGCATTCCGTAAAAAGTCTTGACCTGAGTTTAAAAGCAGAAATAAATTAATGTATGAAATCCTGTATCCTGGTATTATTCACGCTGATGTTTAACGTATCCTTTTCTCAGGGAGAAAACGACATACTGCGCATCAGAACGATGACCGAATATGTGAATACCCACCTGGGCGATTTCAAAAAAGCCAGCCTCAAAACTGCAGGCCCTGCGGATGCTGAAAAAAAAGAAATTGAAATCTATACGTCAGAGCCCAATACTATACGGCTAATTACAGAGACTTACCCTTCTGAAACCGGAAAAACCATCATCCGCGACTATCTGGAAAATGGTGAACCTTATTTTGTACTCAAAGAATATTATACATACAATGTTCCCATCACCGATACCAAATTTGACATTCAGAAATCCGAAAAAAAAGAAGTGAGTTATTTTTTTTAAAACGGACGAGTCATAAAATGGATGACCGGTAAGAAAACAAATAAATTCGACAAAGCCTCTGCCATTGTCGAGAATAACATTATTGAAAACATCCGTTCGATTGTTTCAGAATACGAAAAGGCCGGTGCACCCTAACTTATGTCCGTAAAATCAGAACGGAAATCTCTTTACAACAAAAGAAATCATGAAAAAGAAAATACGATTTATCGTTAACCCCGAATCAGGCACTACTTTAGGCGGCCGTTTTTCAGAGCGACTGGTGAAAAAAAACCTGGATTTACAAAAGTTTGATTATGATATCTATACTACCCGGTATGCCGGACACGCCATCAAGATTGCACAGCAATCACTGATAGAGAATATTGATATTATCGCCGTCGCCGGAGGCGACGGAACACAAAATGAGGTGGGGCAGGTATTGGTGAATAAACCCGTTATCATGGCGAGTATTCCTACCGGCTCCGGAAATGCCAATGCCCGTAAATTGAATATTCCGATTGATGTTGCCCAATCCATACAACTGCTCAATACGGGAAAGCCGTTTAAAATCGACGCACTGATTTTGAACGGACAGCCTTTTTTTATGACGGCCGGTATCGGCTATGATGCCAAGGTGGTGGAACAGTTTAATAAGATTCCGTTTCGCGGAGTGGGTGCATACCTAACCGGCGTTCTGAGCACCGCCTTTACCTACAAGCTGCCCCGTTTTACGATTGAAATCGACAACGAACCTATCATTGAAACCACTGCCTTTACGGTACTCATCACTTCCACCGGGCAACTCGGATACAATGTGGAATTTTCACATAACAGCATATTGAACGATGGTAAATTTGAAATCACCCTAGTCAAGGATTTTGACAGAAAACAGGTACCGCAGTTAATTTATGAATGTTTTTTCGGCGATATCTCCACACAGCCCATGATTGAATCCTACCGGGTGAATAAGGTATTGAAAATCAGAGCGGATAAAATTGAGAGCATACAAATGGACGGCGACTATAAAGGCCAAACGAATTATATAGAAGTTACCTGTAAGAAACATGCACTGAATTTTATGGTGGATAAGGATTTTAAGATATAGGAATAAAAAGTAAGGAATCGTAACAAAAAGCTATATATGACAAAAAACTGGAAAGAGCGTTTGGGAACGGTGTACTCCACCAATCCGGATTTCAACTACAGCATTCAGGGTGGTGAGGAAGCAGAAACACTTCCTAAGGAAAAGCAATTGCTCTATGTATCCTTAGACTCTAAACAGCGCAAGGGAAAAACCGTCACCTTGATTCAAAACTATATCGGCAAAGCCGAAGACCTGGAAATACTGGCCAAACTGCTGAAAACCAGATGCGGTGTGGGCGGCTCCGCTAAAGACGGAGAAATCGTCCTGCAAGGTGACTTTAAACAAAAAATTAAGGAGTTGCTGGAAAAAGAAGGCTATAAGGTAAAATTGAAATAATGGATAATTTAATTTCCGGTGGAAGTATAAAACAATGAATCTGGAACAGGACATAAAACAGTTAGCATCCAATGCCCTGAAAAACAAGAAAGCGCATCAGAAATTAATTACGGAGTTAAAGAAATTAAAACCGTTTGATGTCGACGAATTATTTCACACACAACATGAAGAGGTATTTGCAGAAACAGACTGCCTGCAATGTGCCAACTGCTGCAAAACCACACCGCCGTTATTGCTGAATGAAGACATCAATCGCATCAGTAAAGCGTTGAATATTCCTGTAAAAAGGATGATGGTGGAATATGTTGTCCGCGATGCAGAAGGCGACCTGGTTTTCAACCAAACCCCCTGCCCGTTTCTGGGAAAGGATAATTACTGCACCATCTATGATGTTCGTCCGAATGCCTGCCGGGAATATCCGCATACCAACCGAAAGAAAATGCACCATATCCTGGATTTAACGGTTACCAACGCCGGCATCTGCCCGGCTGTAGTGAAAATACTGGATAACATACAGGCTACCCTGCTTTCCGACTGAAACGATTTTCTGTTTAAAATCTGACTATTTACGGATGATTACTGACCGACAAGGGCAATGACGGATACCCTACGCATTGACTGCCTGACCTAAAATACAAGCGCCTGTTTAGAATTAAACTCCATTCACTCACTGATTTTTCCATTTACTCACCGTATTCCATATCATCGAGATACAGGATATACCTTTACAGCATCAAACAAACAAAAACCATAAACAACTGAAACCATAAAACTAGGAAAACCACTTAACCATGGAAACGACCTTGTCTGCACAGCATTTGCAGGCAAGGTTAATTCTTATTAGAATTTTATTTCGCAAACAATTTTAGAATCTTATCCCAGAACCAGTTTTCCTCCGCTTTGAAAATGCCTTCTATCAGCCTGTCTACATTCAACGCCAGGCGGTGCACATCTTTCACCATCTTTTGGAAATGTTTCATTTCCTCCGTCTTGGGAAGATTGTCTATCTGTTTGATTTCTTCCAGTAGCTTCAGTATCGGGTCCAGTTCACGCGTTTTTCGGATTTTAGCGACCTGCTTCGCAATCTTCCATACATCTTTCTCTCCCACAAAGTAGTCCCGGCGTTCCCCATGTTTAAACACCTTGCTCACCAATCCCCAGTCAATCAGTTCGCGGATATTCATATTCACATTTCCTCTCGAAATGGCCAGCTCTTCCATGATATCCTCCGTGCTGAGTTCTTCTCCGGAGACCATCATCAGCGCATGTATCTGCGCCATCGTCTTATTGATTCCCCATTGCGAGCCGAGGGCACCCCACGCCTGCACAAACTGCCGTTTTGCTTCTTTTACATTCATATCTCAAATATAATCATTACTTTATAACTTTCAATAACTTCTGAAAATTTGAGTACAAAATCCATTTAATCAATATTTATCCCGAATTCTCACTCAAAACGACCGCTTACTCATTTACTTGATTTAAATCAAAGATACCACGTAACATTGAAGAAGAAAAAATTACCATAAACAAACCATAAAACTATGATTAACCTCTTCTTCTAACAATCATAGTGATTTTAATAATTCTTAGTTGCGTGTAGCTTGGGTGCAATGCCCGGGCTTTTTTTTGCCTTTTACTCAACTAAATGACCGCTTACTCAGCAGCTTTGCCAATTCAAGACCGGGTTGATTAGATTTAGACTCAGAGTCATCATTTTCATAGAAGATGATATTTAGTTCATCCGCCGCACTTTTTTAAGTGCGGTTTTTTTATTTCATTTTCAGCCTGTTAGACTGTTGAAAAATAAAAACTGCCGGTTCGGGGCTTTCAAGGCCTTTCTGTTGTATTTTTAAGTTTCACATTTTCTACCCATTTTATGTGCGATTTTGCCCCCCTTCATTGTCATACGCAGTACTCACTGCTGGACGGCGCAGCCGATATTGATTCCATGATTAAAAAGGCAAAAGCGGACAATATGCCCGCCGTTGCCATCACCGACCACGGCAACATGTTCGGTGTCTTCAAGCATTTTGCCGCCTGCAAAAAACACGGTGTGAAGCCTATTCTAGGCTGCGAGGTATATGTGGTGGAAGACCGTTTTAATAAAAAATTCACCCGCGAACACAGAGATAAACGATTCCACCAGCTGTTGTTGGCAAAAAACGAAACCGGCTATAAAAACCTGATGAAGATCGTGTCGCAGGGGTTCATCGACGGTATCTATATGGATTTCCCACGCGTGGACAGGGAACTGATCAAACAATATAAAGAAGGTATTATTGCCACCACCTGTTGTATCGGAGCGGAAGTGCCGCAAACGATGATTTCAAAAGGGGTGGAAGCTGCGGAAAAAGTGTTTCTGGAATGGCTCGATATTTTCGGAGCGGATTATTACATCGAATTACAACGCCACGAAATTGACAATCTGGATGGCACCGGCTGGAGCCAGGAAGGCATCAACCAGGAGTTACTCAAATTCGCCGCAAAACACAAGGTGAAAGCCATTGCGACCAACGACTCGCACTATGTAGACCAGAAAGACAGCGAAGCGCATGATATTTTGCTGTGCCTCCAAACCGGCAAGGATTTCACTGACCCGGACCGCTTTAAGTTCCCGAACAATAAATTTTTCTTTAAGACGCAGTTTGAAATGAAGGAACTCTTTAAGGATGTTCCGCAGGCGATTGAAAATACACTGGAAATCGTGGAAAAAGTTCAATCCCTGAACTTGCAAAGAGATGTGCTCCTCCCCGCCTTTCAGCTGCCGGTTGGTTTCAAGGACCAAAATGAATACCTGAAATTTCTTACATTTGAAGGAGCACGCAGACGATGGGGTGAAATTTTACCCATCGACATTATCGACCGTCTGGACTTCGAGTTGAAAACCATTGAAAAGATGGGATTCCCGGGTTACTTCTTAATCGTGCAGGATTTCATCAATGAAGGCAGAAAGATGGGTGTTTCCATCGGGCCGGGCAGAGGTTCCGCAGCCGGTTCCGCAGTGGCATTTGCCATCGGCATTACAAATGTTGACCCCATCAAATACAACCTGCTCTTTGAGCGTTTCCTCAATCCCGACCGGATTTCCATGCCGGATATAGATATTGATTTCGACGATGAAGGCAGGGAGCGCGTGATTAATTATGTCATCGATAAATACGGCAAAAACCAGGTGGCGCAAATTATCACCTACGGCACCATGGCGGCAAAAAGCTCCATCAAAGATGTGGGACGTGTGTTGAAAGTGCCTTTATCCGAAACGGATAAAATGTCCAAGCTGGTGCCGGAGCGCCCGAAAATCACGCTGGCAGATGCCTATAAGGAAGTGGAAGAACTGCGCAGCTACCGTACTCTGGAAGAAAGCGATATGCGCTTTAAGACACTGAAACTGGCGGAAAACCTGGAAGGTTCCATCCGCAACAGAGGCATCCATGCATCCGCCGTCATCATCGCGCCGGACGACATCGTAAATTATGTACCGGTCTGTACCGCCAAGGACGCTGATTTACTGGTCACCCAGTTTGACGGCAACATCATTGAACAGGCCGGCATGCTGAAGATGGATTTTCTGGGGTTGAAAACCCTGACCATCCTGAGAGATGCCCTGCGTTTGATTGAAAAGAATCACGGCATTAAAATCAGCCTGGATGAAATCCCTTTAGACGATAAAAAAACATTTGAACTCTATCAGCACGGCGATACCATCGGCACGTTCCAGTTTGAAAGCCCGGGGATGCAAAAACACCTAAGGGATCTCAGGCCGGATAAATTTGACGATCTGATTGCTATGAATGCACTCTACCGCCCGGGCCCGATGAGCTATATTCCGAAATTTATTAACCGAAAACACGGCAGGGAAAAAATTCAGTATGATTTGCCGCAGATGGAAGAATACCTGCAGGAAACCTACGGCATTACCGTCTATCAGGAGCAGGTGATGTTGTTGTCGCAGAAACTGGCCGGCTTTTCCAAGGGCAAAGCGGACGAGTTGCGTAAAGCGATGGGCAAGAAAGACAGAGCCAAATTAGATTCGCTGAAACCGCTTTATGTCGAAGGATGCAAAGCCAATAATCTCAATGAAGAGATATGCCTGAAAATATGGGTGGACTGGGAAAAATTTGCGGAATACGCTTTCAACAAATCGCATTCCACCTGTTATGCATTCGTCGCTTTCCAGACCGCGTACCTGAAAGCGCACTATCCTGCGGAATATATGGCGTCCGTATTATCGCACAACATGAGCGACATCAAACAGATCAATTTCTTCCTGAGTGAATGCCGAAGAATGGGCGTCCCTACACTGGGGCCGGATATCAACGAGAGCGATGTGAAGTTTTCCGTCAATAAAGCCGGTGAAATACGTTTTGCCCTCTCCGCTATCAAGGGTGTGGGTGAAGCCGCCGTTACGGATATCATCATCGAACGGGAAAAGGAAGGCGCATTTAAAAATATTTTTGATTTAACGAGACGCGTAAACTCCCGTACCGTCAATAAAAAGAATATTGAGGCACTGGCACAGGCAGGTGCTTTTGACAGCTTCCAGAATGTTCACCGTGCGCAATATTTTCATGTGTACAAGGACAATTCCTCTTTCATAGAGCTTGCCATAAAATTCGGCAATAATGTGAAAGAACAAAATTCGTCCACCGCCTTTTCACTGTTCGGCGATACCATCGATGCGCAAATACCAGAACCGGAAATACCACATGCCAATCCGTGGCAGCCATTTGAAAAGTTGCAGCGCGAAAAGGAAGTGATTGGCATTTATATTTCCGGGCATCCGCTGGATGATTTTGACCTGGAAATAAAACACTTTTCCAATACGGACTTCGAGAGTATTGAATATTACAAAGATAAGGATGTCAGCATCGTGTGCATGGTATCCTCCGTCAACAAACGCACCACCAAAAACGGCCGCCCCTGGGCTTCCGTAGTACTGGAAGACATCAGCTGCACTCTGGAAATCGCCTTATTCGGCGAAGATTACAACAAATTCATCGCCTTCCTCGATCCGGGCAACCGGATACTGGTTAAAGGCACGTATAAGAAAAGTTTCCGGGACGAGAATACCTATGAACTCCGAATCCACCAGATGGAATTCCTGCAGGATGTGCTCGATAAATTTGCCCGGGGAATCCGCCTGTACATGCACTACAAAGACCTGGATGAGGAAAAAATAGAACGAATCTTTAAAGTCGTCAGCAAACACAAAGGCAAAAAGGCATTTTCCATTTACCTGTTCGACGACAATGACCAACCGCTTACCTTTCATTCCGGGAAGACGGGTGTAAGTATCAGAAAAGAGCTTTTCACACAGCTCAACGCAATACCAAATGTAGCGGTAAAACTGATTGTCTGATTAAACATCTAACTATATGGCCATTCCAACACAATACCAGACCGTGATACCCTATCTGTTGCTGAAAGATGTGTTAGGGTTTCTGGATTTCGTACGCGAATTATTCGATGCAGAAATCGTACACCGGCATATGCACGATGACACCCATGTGGCGCATGCAGAAATTAAGATAGGCAACGCCACCATCATGTGCGGAACCTCCAATGAGGAATGGCCGCCCATGCATTCCAGTCTGTTCATCTATGTGGAAGACGCGGATATATCTTATCAAAAGGCATTGACACTGGGCGCCTCCGGCGTCATGGAACTCAGCAACCAGGATTATGGCAGAACCTGCGGCGTGAAAGATATGTACGGAAACACCTGGTGGATCACATCTGTCTAAGCAACCTGTAAGCAGTATTTAGCAGGCAGAAGGCAGTGATTTAACTATAGTACTAGGTGTACTTTTTATTCATGCCGGGTGCTGTGGAAAAAACTTGGCACAGCGATTGTCATACGCTTTTCAACAAACTATTTCCTTTATGGAATGACCCTGATGTCAATGTAATTTATTACGAAGGATTGGGCGAATTCCATAAACGACATTGATCACACTAAAAGCATCTTTATGAAAAAAGCATTTACACTCGCCCTTTCCATTGTCATCAGCAGTTCGATGTTCGCTGCTGCGGATTTTTACCTGAAATTAAATTCCAATGGAAATTACACGGTCAGCCTGAACAACCAGACACAGACCTCAGCCTCCAACATTTTCCGGTTCAACAACCTGGCCCCTGGAAATTATTTACTGAAAGTTCAGCAAGACGGCTTGTACGGACGCATCCTTTACAATCAACCCGTCAGCTTAGCGGATGGCTACCGGACCGCAGCCGAAATGAATCCGAATTTCGTCCTCAGCATCATCGACAAAATGCCGCTGATACAAAATGCATGGTATCAGGATGGCCTGACGGGTTATCCCAACCATCCGCCATATGGCAACGGGCAAAACCAGCCTTATCCCCCAAAGCCGCATTACCCAAAACCAAAAGATCCGAAAGGCTGCAACCACAGCTGTCCGTATCACAATGGCTACAACGGAAATGGCTACGGGCAATATTATCCTAATTATCCCAATCCGTATTCCGGCAATAACGGCAATTACTACAACATGAAACTGATGGACGAAGCCGGTATGCAAAGCCTGATGCAAACCATGAAAAATGTTTCGTTTGATGACAAGATGTACAACATTGCTAAAACGGCGTTAAAAAACAGAAGTGTTAAAACCAGTCAGGTACATCAGTTGCTGCAGTTGTTTTCCTTTGAAAAATACAAGCTGGACTTAGCCAAACATTTGTACGACAAAACCATTGATAAGGAAGACTATTACACGCTCTACAATGATTTTGATTTTGATTCTTACAGTTCACAACTGGATAAGTACATCAATTCAAAATAACAGCTATTCACCATTATTAAAAAAAGCGTTCCGATGGAACGCTTTTTTTGATCAGCTTATGCCGAGTAGCTGCCCGGGAAATTATAGAAAGACTGTTTTCTGTCTTCCGGCAGGCAGGCGCTGCGTCCGCAAGGACGGCAAACAAATTCGTAAGGAGAGCTTAAAGGCAGTATTTAATAATTAGAAACCCTGTTAGTGTGTTACCACACACCGCATTTTTTGCAGAAGATGGCATCGTAAGCCGTTTCAATTACGGCAATGGTATGCGCGAAATCGTGGTTCAATCCCAAATCCCTTAATACCCTGTAATAGTTGCTGAAATTAGTGGCATCAAAATCATCTCTACGGACGGCGTTCTTTGACTTTGGCGCCAATGGATACTCATTCAGCGCAATATCCCAGTAGGTGCCGCTTTCTTCAAAAAGCAAAATCATGGCTTCCAGTTCTTTTCCCACCAGGGTATCTTTAATCGATTCAGCTGCCTGTATACGCAGCTTATGAAAATCTTCCGCAGATTCCGCAGTGAACTTTTTGCCGGCCCTTATCCTATTCAATTCGGCAAGATACTTCAGAACCGTTTCATCCTGCCTGAATGGTTTTCCCATTCTGGCGGCATACAGAGCCAATATATCTATATGTTTCACAGTATCCATTCCCAATGCGCCATAGACCTCATTCAGATGCGCACCCTGTTCGCTGACCGTTTGTGTAATGGAAGCGAAAACCTTGTCAGGCGCCAATTTTCCATTCCCTAATTTATTTATAACTGGCTGAATGGCTTTGGTATGCCAGGTATGCATATTTGACCTGTAATTATGATAGTCACAGGCTTTAGCATATATAAATCCACAGAGCAGAACAGCACAAGAAATAATAATTTTTTTCATGGAGGGGAATTTTTTGTTTGATGTTAAAGATAAACCTGCTAAAGGTGAGCTGATTGCAGCCAAAATTATGCCAAATAAACCTGAAAATCAACACAGCCGTTAAATTAATCAATTCACTATGGTATATACACTTCTCCTATCCACCCGTACAATTTAATGATGTCCGTCCCGTTTACCTTCATGTCAGCATTAAAGATACAGAATACAGTCTATACGTTAAACTTTTTGATTAAATTACCATCTAACGAATACCATGTTCCTGAAAAAGTGGTTTACCATCATACTCGTCACATTTGCATGCAGTATCCATGCACAACCGACGTATTTTCCACCTTTGTCCGGAACGACATGGGACACATTGTCGCCGAACCGTCTGGGCTGGTGCCAGCCAAAAATTGATTCCCTCTACAACTACCTTGAAAGTACCGGTACCGATGCTTTCATCATCCTGAAAGACGGCAAAATCGTTTTGGAAAAATATTTCGGCCTCTTCACGCAGGACTCCATTCATTACTGGGCTTCCGCGGGAAAAAGTTTAACGGCGATGATGGTAGGTATCGCACAGCAAAAAGGATTGTTGAACATCAACGACTCCGTTTCCAGATACCTGGGGGTGGGATGGACCAGCGAAACACGCCAGAAAGAAAAACTGATTACCATCAAAAGCCTGCTGACCATGACCGGCGGAATGGACGACCAGCCCGCATCACCCTGCGACAACCTAAGCCAGTTGCCGGCCTGCCTGCAATACAAGGCCGATGCCGGCACCAGATGGTCTTACCATACGGGTGCCTACCGGAAACTGGAAGATGTGGTAAGCACCGTTACCGGACAAAATTATACGGCTGCCACCAATACCTTTATCGGCAGCAAGATTGGTATGAACGGACTATGGTTTCAGAGCGTGTATTACAGTAAACCACGCGACATGGCACGTTTCGGATTATTGGCGCTGAACAAAGGTATCTGGCACAATGATACGGTATTAAGGGACACCGCCTATTACCGGGCGATGACCAACACCTCCCAAAATTTCAATCTATCCTATGGTTATTTGTGGTGGCTGAACGGCAAAGCCTCCGCCATGGTGCCGTATTCCCAAATCGTGTTTCCGGTGAAACTGATCCGTAATGCACCCGATGACCTGATTTGTGCACTGGGCAAAAACGACCAGAAGATTTATGTGGTGCCGAGCCAAAAGATGGTGATTGTGCGCGTGGGCGGTTCGGCTTATGAGGCGGATGCCGTCTCCACCTACGATACCCTCATCTGGAGTTATATCAACAGACTGAGTGATGGCTGCATGGCTTCCACTGTTATAGAAAACAAAATTGCACCTGACCTGAGACTCTTTCCGAACCCCGCCAATAATTTTATCACCTTCAGGGGCATGATGGAAACAAGCACCACTCATTACATCATTACCAACCTATACGGACAAACCATTTCCGAAGGCGATACACAGAACCACACGCTGGACATTTCAGCATTGAGTGCCGGAACCTATATCCTAATGCTGCAAAACGAAGGACGGACGGCCACCGGGCAATTCATTAAACTGTAAACCTGGCCGGTTCGCCAAAAATATGCTACTTTTGCCGCATACCCATAACAGATGGACACCTTTGAAATTAAAGACGAACTCATTTTGCTGAACCAGTTGCTGAAAGTGCTGAACTGGTGCGAAAGCGGAGCGCTGGCGAATGCTGCCATTGAAGAAGGGCTGGTGAAAGTAAACGGCCAAACGGAACTGCGCAAACGCAACAAACTAACCAAAGGCGCGGTGGTGGAATTTGAGGGAAATAAGGTGAAGCTGGTATAAACAATTCTGTTTTGCGTCCTAAAAAAAGATTTTCATTATGGGCAAAGGCGTATGAAAAACGTTGTGATGCTTCAACGTATTGTTAAACACCCATTATGTATGATGCTCAGAGAGGTTAAACACATACGCAAAACGGGTACCCCTGAACCTAAAGTGTACCCAAAATACGCAATGCGCAAAACAAGTACACATTTGCATTATTTACTTGATTATCAATTAATAAGATTTATTTCTAACTATTTGAATAAATGCAACAATTGCTTATATTTATAAGTTAGCTGATATTTTATGACGACACACCAACACTACATACAGTACCATAACGCAGACAGATTAGGTAATTATCCGACACCTAAAACTGACTTCAAAACCAGCATTGACTTGTTGACGTTTGACAACAGCGTTAAATATGAAGCACAGTTTTACACTTCGAAAAAACTTGTAGAAAAAGCAGTTGGACAGTTTTGTTTTTTAATCGTTGGTAAGACAGAAAAAATCAAAAAATATTATTTGTGGTCATACTTTAGAATTGATGACTTTACAAAAGACCAAAATAAATATTACAACGTAAACGGGACTGGTTTTGACTTTCAGAAACCTATTTTACTAAATGAGCTTGACAACTTTACGGACTTTAGAAATTTTTGCGGGAATTTTGGTATTGGTTTTCAAAATATTGACAAACACATTTTCTGTTCGACCTTAATTTCATTGGCAGACCAAACCAAACTCGACATTCCGACAAATACAAATGTTCCAAACATTGCGGACGACTTAAAGCTTGCACTAAAACTACTTAACGAAAAAATGCAAAATGTTAGTCCAGAGAAAAGAATGGCAGAAGTTGAGCAGACTTTGCGTAAGGACAAACAAATTGTTGACCTATTCAAAAAAGTAAATAAATATAAATGTCAGTTTCCAGATTGCGACTCGTTAGTAATGACAGCAGACGGAACGAATTATGTTGAAGTTGCCCATATAAAACCAGTTAATCAAGGCGGACAAAGTATTCTTGGAAACATAATAGTTTTGTGTCCAAATCATCATAAAGAATTTGACTACGGTGTTTTAAAAATAGACGTGCAAACGGAAAATTTATTACAAGGACAGTTGAACGGAAAGACCTTTCAAATCGATACAGAATGAAAAAAACATCAGCTAACAGCACCTACCCAAAAGGCGGTGTTTCGTGTTCCAAAGACAGTTTTGTGGTTAATCAAACATTTGTTCTTCATTTCAAGTGTAGTGCTGGCAGACAGTTTTGTGCTTCGAAAACGCCAACTTCATAAACCCGCAAAACGTTACCGGTCATTGCTGAACGCAAACTAAAGGATAGATACACAGACAAAAATGACACCAATATTCTTCCGAACACCATTGTTATTTAGGGAGTGGTTAGAAAAAAACCATGAGAACGAAACTGAATTACTGGTTGGTTTTTACAAAGTAAATTCAGGCAAACAATCTATGACCTGGTCCCAGTCGGTTGATCAGGCAATTTGTTTCGGCTGGATTGACGGTGTCAAACATTCCATTGACAATTGCAGTTATCAAATACGTTTTACACCAAGAAAAAAATCAAGCATCTGGAGTGCGGTAAACATAAAAAAGGTTGAAACATTGACAGAGCAAGGGCTTATGACAAAACCAGGGCTGGAGAGTTTCAGGCACCGAACCGAAAGCAGATCAAAGCTATATGCTTTTGAAAACGAAGAGGTAAAGTTTTCGCCTGAACTTGAAAAATTATTTAAAGCGAATAAAGCAGCCTGGGACTATTTTCAATCTCTTGCACAAACTTACAGGAAACTTTCTTCCAATTGGGTAATGAGTGCAAAACAAGAAACAACAAGAATGAAAAGACTTCATGAACTTATTGCTGACAGTGAATTAAGGACGAATAAATGGAAACATAATAAATACAACAGGAAATGAAAAGCGGATGAGGTAGAACAACGAACCGCAAACAGCACATTTGCAGCAGGCGCCAAACCGATATCGGCATTTTCAAAAATTATGATTCTTTAAACCTGCCGGAAATCCAAAACCTTTCCATATATATTACGAAAAAAACGTATGGACATGAAATCCAAAGCATAGTGCATTATGTAAACAGGCAACAACAGGAAGCGGTGGTTTTCCATGAGTTTACACAAGGGTGGTTTCTGCTGAAGATATAGACACCTGTTTCAAACATCTTTACAATATCAAAGATTCATCACCATAAAAATATAAGCAATGGAAACGCAAACAAAAACAACAGAAAACTTCATCACAAAGAACAGGAAGGCCCTTCTCGTCATCGGTGCCCTTATCGTGTTGTCGAAATTATCCGGCGGCAGCGGCGACAATGAATATGCCGGCGCAGAATCATCTTACGCCTCAGCTTCATCATCTTCTTCCCGGCAATCTTTGGATCCGCAAGTGGCGGGACGATGGGTGTACGAACAGCATACCACTACCACCGGTTCTGCAAGCTATGCTTCGTTTACTTCCGTGAAATACCATGATTTTAACGAAGACGGAACTTACGTATTCACTGACGGAGGTTCCTCATTGAGTGCGCCTGCCGGAGAATTGGGACGCGGTACATGGCATACAGAAGGCAGGGTCATCGTAATGGTCAGGAATGGCCAAAACTTTAGGGTTCCTTATCAGTTCTCAGACGGACAACTGGTGATGGGAAGCGGTGGAGACTATTACCACATGCACCGTTAAAAATGATTATACTAAAAGTATGGCCGCCTTTAGGCGGCTTATTCTCCTTAAAATTTAAGGGTGGGCTCAGCAACTGGCGGGTGAATAGCGGCGGATAAGAATCCCACCTTAGAGTCATTTTTATAAACCCCCTTTATTCATTCAATCAAAGTCGTTATTTAACAGCATACGTTGAGTGGTTTCTCCATGGTCTGTTTAGGTAAAATGAGAATAAACAGAAGTCTCCGGTTGCATTGAAAAAATAAATCATTAAGTCAGTAAACAGCGAGCAACAAAACGGCCGCCAACCACTTAGTTCACCTTACTTCGTGTTAAGTTCCATTTTACAAATTTTAAACTATAAAGCTCGCTCATACGTCTGCTTGCAATCCGATATTTTTTGCTCCGCAAAAATCACCATCCGCTTCTTCTCCTTTAACGAGTCCTTTTTTTCCAAAGTCCTCTGACAAATTTTCAAAACTGCCGACCTCGAGGGTCGGGAAAGAAAACCCGGTACTGTCCAACCAAGATGGCAACTTCTGAATGCACCGCACATCCGTAATTCCGACATATTTCATTCATCCTTCGCCAATCAACAGACACCTCCCATCGTTCGATGTGACCTCGAGGGTGGAAACAACAGATAGTTTAGGGAACTGCCGACCTCGAGGGTCGAAAATCAATTCCTGACGGTAGGCTGCCAGATATTGCTTTTTACGCCGATGCAAAACCGGACAAAACCTATGAATACCGCCGCATTCATCAGCAGGAAATAATGAAACCGGCGCAGTGGTTTCAGCTGTGCGCCCAACACCCCTAAAAGCAGGTCCAGCAGCGGCAGGGTTATGGTCAGCAGCAATACCGGAAGTGTCCACTCCAGCAATAAGATATAATACAGGATGAGCAGCAGAAAAGGGGTTTTCCAGCGCAGTACCTTGTGCGATAAAAAAACAAAACCCGGCATACCGAACGGATTCAAAGCCTGTTTCTTAAAGCGCCACAGGTTCTGAAAATTTCCGGTAGCGATTCGTATTTTGCGGGTAAACTCCTGCTTCCAGCCGGTGATGATGTCTTCGTAGCACACCGCCTCCTTATTGAACAAGGTATGATATTGACGCACCGCAATGGAAAATCCGATATAGAAATCATCCACCAAAAAATTGGCAGGCACCGATGTGAACAGACTTTTCCGGATGGCGTAACAACCACCGGAAGGCCCGGTAATACAGTGGTAAACGAGGGTTTCATCTTCCTTAATCCTGTTCTCATATTCCCAGTACAGGTTCTCATTTTCATTCGTTACACGTTTGGGCTGAATGTTGGCATCCACCAACCCTACCTGTTCGTCCTTAAAATACTTCACCAGCTCAAAGATGGTATTTTCGGAAAAGAGTACATTGGCATCCGTCAGGAGCAGCAAGGCATTATCCTTAAAATTCTGACCGGCAACCATCTGATTCAATACCGAAGGTTTACCCTGACGTTCGGAAAACTCCACAAGATGGACAGCCTCAGAAAACCCCGATTCTATGACATTTTTCGTTGAATCCGTGCAGTTATCCAATCCTATATGGATGTATATCTTCTCTTTGGGATATGCAGACAGCAGGATGCTGTTCAGTTTATCCCCAATGACCTTTTCTTCATTCTGAACGGGAATAAGGATATGGACTTCCGGCAAATCGTCCTCTCTGGTAAATGTTTCCAATCGAAGCGATTTACCGCCTGCCTTTCTTTTCAAAAAATAAGGATAGAGGAGATACGTGTATATCAGCAGAAAAGCAGTCAGTATAAAAACAACGTATATCAATTGGTAATCTTGACGATTTTTTTCAGTCGTTGATTCAGCCTGTTCCATGTAATGTTATACCACTCGCTCCTGAACAGCACGGAATCGTTATTGGCCTTATAGGTGAGAAACAAAGCCACCGGAAGCAATACAATCGACGACAGCCACATACCCACAAACGGGGGAAGAATCAGCTCTTTCGCCAGTTTTTCACCAATCACATTGAAGACATGGAAGACCACAAAATACAACACCGCAATCAGGATAGGCATGCCGAATCCGCCTTTGCGCACGATGGCACCCATGGCACCGCCGACAAAACAACAGGACCAGGCAGGCGAAGGAGAGGCTGAATTTCCTATACATCTCACAATAGTAATTGACATAATTCAGCTGCTTGAAAGCAAGTTGGCTCTCCGATGCATTGGTATTGTTGATCAGCCCCTGCACATTACCGGTGGTGACAGACAAACAACTACGGGTGATGTTTCTCTTAAAGACATTCCGGATATTGACTTTTGAATAATGAACGGTATCTATCGGCTTGAGGGTATCTATCGAAGGTTTCAGGGATGATAAATAAACGGAATTGTTCTTACTGATATCTTCGACACGCTTCAGCATATCTCTCTTTAAGGAATCCGCCTCCTGCAGCAACTGCGAAGCACTGAACATGATGAAGTTTGTTTTAAACAGGGACTGGTCAGTTCTTGTCATTTTAAATTCCCTTAAGTCAAAGACTTTTCTCCATTGCTTAAATTCCATCACGGTCTGTTCCGGTACGTCGTCCGGAGATCCTCCGGCCCTCTTTCGCACATCCTGGTATTGTTTTCCGTTGTATAAGGTTAATATCAGATGATCTCCCGTATTGTTCAGGGCAATGTCTCCTTTATCTGCCAGCACGACGTTGTCGTTGCCCCTGCCCTGTGAATGGTCATATACTATGATTCCGTACAGTGTCTTGTTGTCAGGGTCCTTGTGCTGGATTTTCAGGGCAAACCCGGAAATTCCGCGGTAAAAAACGCCTTCTTTTATATCCAGCGCCGGTTTCTGTTTCCGGATATCATAGAGCAGGGAATAGAACCTCAGATGCACCTGCGGCAGCAAGGTATTGGAAAAATAAAAGGCGGCAGCTGCCAGAAAAACGGTAAACACAATCAGGCTGCCCATCGTTCTGATTAACGACAACCCGCCTGCCTTATAGGCCGTAAGCTCACTGTTTTCACCGAGTGTCCCGATGACCATGGTTGAGGCCAGCAGAATGGCTAATGGCAACGCCATGGGTACTATCGTCAGGGAGAAGAGCCCGACCAGTTTCAGCAGCAACGATGTCTCCAGGCCTTTTCCGACAATATCGTCGATGTATTTCCATAGAAACTGCATCATAAAGATAAAGGTGGTCAGTCCAAAGGTGATGATCAGTGGAACGATGAAACTTCCTAATACTACTCTGTCTACCCGCTTTAACATATTTATATCTTACTCCGAAAATGACCTGCTAATTACAGCGTGCTGTAAAATTTCTTCAGTCTCGCTTCTATGCGCTCCTGTAAAAATCCGTCTTTCAGCGCTTTTTCCAATACAGGAACCGCGAACTCTTCGGTTTCCTTTATCACTTTCTGCTGAGTGATGCCATTTTCGTTTAACAGATCCGCAACGGTTTTATTATTGCAGTATTCAAAGAAGTGGTCAATGACGATCTCGCTGATTTCCTTGACGGCTGCATTTTTCAATAAATCCTTTACCACCTGTTCTCCTATCTCAAGGCTGCCTTCTATGTCTTCAAATTTAATCTTTTTGGCAACGCCGCTTATTTTCACATCTTCAATCTTATGCCAGATGGATTTGGAAGAAGCGCGCAGTTTGGCATCGCTAAACCGGTCTTTCAGGTGCTGCTCACTTTGTTTCAGTGTCTTGGATAAATTGTCAGCGATAAACTTCTTGATATTCTTATCAATCGTGTCGGAGACACCCGACAATGCGGCACCTAAGATGCCTTTACCCAAATTGAACAGGGAACCGCCGACGGTTTCGTTGCTGGGCCCGCTTTGCGATGCGAACGCCTTGATACCATCGTACAATGTATCGGCAATAATTTCACCGTACACCGGATTCTTCACCATATTTTCTATCAGCTCTTCTCTCCATTCTTTCTGGGCGATGAGCTTATCCGCAATTTCATTGTATCTTTTTTCACTGAGATAATCCGAAACCGTATGTTTGGATTGCTTCGCTTCCTTATGCAGGTGTTTCGCCAGGTCCAGCGCATATTCCTTCTGTTCTTCAGACAGCTCATAATGCTTGACATTGCGTTCTAAAAACCCCTTTACCGTTTCTGCATCTGCAATATCTTTCAATTTGACCTTTTCCAGCCATTGATACACCGCACCGGCATCTTCCCGGATGTTCGCCTTGATATTCTTTTTACTGAATTGTTCCAATTCAAACGCAACATGCGCTTCATATATTTTTTTTGTTTCTGCCTTCATACAAGTACTGATTATTGTGACCTGATGAAGTTAATACTATTTTTGAAAAAAATATTATACAAATGAATTCTTACCTGCGAATCCTTCTTCGTATAAACCAAAACAGTACGAAAAACACCAGTAAAACCAACGGCCATGCGCGGATGATACCTAATATGAAATACAGCAATCCTTTCCATCCTGCCACGAAACCTTTTCCAATCTCCCCGAAAAACCCGACGGGCGCAGAAGTCGTTTCATAAATGCTAAGATTCAATACACTCATGCCGACCCGGTCATTCAGGTATTTCAATCTGCCCTCCGCGCTTTCAATATCTGTCCGAACATTATTGAGCTCTTCCTCCACCTGCAGCACCTCTGACACATTCTTCGTCTGCTTTAATAAGTCATAATAATGCTGTTCCAGTTCTTTCTTCGTCTTTATCCTTGCCGTCACGTCAATATACTCCTCCGTCACATCCATTACCTTGACATTCTTTTCATCAAATCTGTTCACCTCCTTTTCTATATCGGTGATGAAGGTGTCAAATTTATCGGAAGGGATGCGCAGTTCCATCGTCGTCCTGACTTGATATTCATCCCGCACCTGGTTGTCGCTGGACAGATAACCGTTGAGTTTCTTTGCCTGTTCGACGATTCCGGCATGTGTTTTTCGGATGTCAGACGTTTCCCAGATAAGTGTGCCTTCTTTTGTCAGCTTGCGCTCCATCTTTACGGCTGATGGGGCAGACCCGGATGGGGACGATGTTGCAGCATCCGGAGAGGAGCCGGAAGAACTTTCCAAAACCGGTGCTGAGAATCCTCCGGCAGAGGAATCCATTTGTTTGCTTTCCCTTTTTTGACTGCACTGTGTAAAAGAAAGGAAGAGGACGGAGCCGTATAACAGGCTCCTGATTAAGAAATACTTTTTCATTTTTAGTTGGTTTGGTTGAACTAAAATTGAAGAAAGCAATCAGAATTGTAAAGGAGGATATAGTTAAATACTATTAAGCATCCCGCTTATTAGGAATAATTATGCCAGGTTGTGGAAGACGTTCTGAACATCGTCATCCTGCTCGAGTTTGTCTATCAGCTCGAGCACATCATCCGTTTCCGTTTCGTTCAACTCTTTATGAATGGACGGAATGCGGTGCAGCTCCGCACTGATTACTTCGATATTCCGGTCTTCCAGCGCTTTTTGCATCGAACCGAAGTCTGCAAATTTGGTATAGATGAGCAAATGATTCTCTTCGTCTTTTTCGAGACTGTCCAGACCGGCGTCAATCAATTCCAACTCGAGTTCATCCATATCTATACCATCCGCTTTTATTTTAAAAACCCCTTTCCGTTCAAAAATGAAATCGTGCATGCCCTGGGTTCCCATAGAACCGCCGTTTTTATTCAGGATGGTGCGCAGGTTCGCCACGGTACGGGTAGGGTTGTCGGTGGCGGTTTCAATGACCAGTGCGGTAGCATGCGGCCCCATTCCTTCATATACCACTATGGCAAAACCCTTATCGTCCTTGGAAGAAGCCCGTTTGATAGCCGCTTCTATCCTGTCTTTCGGCATCTGTGCCGCTTTCGCATTCTGTATGGCTCTGCGCAAATTCGCATTGGTATCCGGGCTGGTCCCTCCCTCTTTCACGGCCATCGCTATTTCTCTTCCGGCTCTGGTAAAGGCTTTCGCCATCCGGTCCCAACGGGCAAATTTTGCTGCTTTACGATATTCAAACGCGCGTCCCATAAAAAAATTTAGTTTACTGTATTCTGTGCGCAAAGATAAAATTTATAAAACAAGTAACAAACAAGGCATATTTTATATTTTTAGAAGATGATTCAGAAAAAGAAGAAAGATTTTATCAAAAAGCATGAGTATCCGGGCGGCAGGAAAGCCTTTCAGGAATTTATTAAATCGCATTTGACCTACCCGGAAAATGCCCGGAAAAACAGGGTTGAAGGTGATGTGTTTTTAGAGTATCAGGTGGGATTTGACGGGCAGGTATCACATGTAAAAGTACTAAAAGGGATTGGTGCAGGATGTGATGAAGAGGCTGTCAGAATCCTGAAATTGTTGAAATTCGCGCCGCAGAAGAACCACGGAGTCAGAATTATTTCCACCCATAAAATCAAGATGCATTTTCAACTGCCGAAAGAGACAGAAAAGAAAGCAGTTCAAATCCGGTATGCTGTTCCTGTTAAAGCTGCTGATAAAAAGAAAACAGGAAAAAGTGGTTACTCTTACACCCTAAAATTCTAGACATCCAGGAAACGGCTCCTGATTTCGGGAGATGGTATCATGCAACTGTCTTTCTTGCCAAACCAATTATAGCGGTTACGTGCGATGATATCGTAAAAAAAATCCGTTACAACCTTCGGAAGTACTGAAAAAAGGAGAAGCAGTCGCCAGATACCACCGAAATAACGGGCTATCCGAAAGGCAGCTGCGGATTTGAAATAAGCCTTGTTGTTTTCAACAAATACCACACCTTCCAGTGTTTCGGGCATCTTATAATATTCCAGCAATTCTTTTCCGATTGCAGACTGAAGGCTTGCAAACTGAAGTGAGTTTGTTTTATCGTGTTTTATAATAAACTGTACACTGGATGCACAGAAATTACATACCCCGTCGAACAATACCACCTTATCTAATTCACGGCTATTCACTCTTGATAAATTTGTTTGAACCTGTCTGATGGGTAGTAAGGTTGGTTAACTGAATAACATAAGCCGCTGCGGGAAGTTCATGAATGTCAATATATCCCGAAGCAGAAAGGTTTGTTTGCAGAAGCAGAACACCATTAAGCCCGAATATTTCCAGGTGGCTTTTTTCTTTAATGCCTTCTATATACAGCTGACTCGCAGCCGGGTTTGGGTAAATTTTGACTTCATATGCATTGACCTTCCAATGACGAATGCTGGTCAGATAGCTGGGCAGTGGTTTTCCCACCACCGGGTTGACAATCATCGTCCCCGCCAGATCCGACTCCCGCCATTTCGTTACGCCGTCCACATAAAAATTGCGGTTGGAATGATTGTTGTTTCTGTCGAATCCTACAATCAGCGTCTCTTTGTTTTCTACTATCAGACCAATGGCAAAGGTATCGCTCAGGACAAGCGGAAATGCAGCGCCATTCAATAAAAAAGTTGGTTTTATCGGAGCATAGTAAAAGCCGTTTAAGGTATCCGCGCCATTCTCCGCTACTAGGTCTGCTATCTTCAGGTTATTTTGCTGATAAATCAAATCATCCGCGTTATAAACGGCGTTTCTGGAAAAATTTTTCCAGACGCAAATACTGAACTTTGCCAGGCTGTTATCGGGCCGAACGGGAAAGAACTGCAACTTAACGGCCTGCAGTGTGTCCGGTTTACGCATGCCATACTTCACCGCCATTTTATAATTATCCAGTCCGGTAACCCAAAAACCACGCTCCGGAGTGCCGTCATCGTAGGCAAAAAAATTGCTGAAAACCTGTTCATGCGAAACGGCGTTGTTGGCCTGCACTTTTGCAGGTTCCCCGGCTTCCGCCGACACATCAAAGTGATAATCCACTTTAACGACAACCGTATCATCCGTCAAATCTGTGGGGATATTGAACTTGGGGTATAGAATCGGATTGGTGGTGATTGGCCCGAAGTCTCTGGATGGCCCGCTGAAGGAGGCGATATTGGCAGCAGTATTTACCACATTCGCTTCATAAAAATCCACGATATCCGTGGTGGCATTGATAAAATTATTTCTGACAACCACCTGAATACTGTCTGCCAGATCTGTCGTGTCAAACTGGTTGTAGGGCATTGCATAATAATCCTTCAGCAGGCTTGGCGGCAGAAACTCATAGGCCATTTCCTTTATATTGACTTCAGCAGAAGTATCCCTGTTTTTGTCCAGTTTCACGTAATCAATATGCCACGTGTCATTCGCACCGTTGAGGCTGCCAAATGACTGGAATCTGAACTGGAATTTATCCGATAGAAAGGGTGTATCCACTTTTACAAATACCTGACGCATACTGAGTATGGTATCTGCAGTAGCCTGCCACATGATGTTCCAGTTGCCGGAAGTATCTAAAAAATGTACCGTGATTAAATCATTGGGGGCGGTAGGCGTTTCACCAAAATCACCACTCAGGTAATAAAAACTCAGAAAAACATTATCGTTTGTTGTCAGGCCGGATAAATCTATGGGATTAGATGTCAGCTTATCCGCTGCACCGGAAGCATCTAACAGCAAACTGTATGGTTTTCCGGAAGCATCGGTTCCGTCGAATGTTGCCACCCCGACGGTAACTGTTTCTTTAGGATAAGTGGTATTGATGAAAACAAAATTATCCTCCCACAAGGCCGGGTCCGGAAAAATATCCTTTTGGTAAAAGTCATCAAAAAAAGGCAGTGACAGAGCACTTACCCTCTTGTTTGCCTTTTGTTGTAAGAAATCAGCATTTGTTTTGGCATTCATCCCCGGATGTAACCTGAGTGGAGTTAAAGCCTCCTTTTGTGCCATGGCATTCAACCCTGTCAGAAAAATGATTATACTGCTGCAAATTGATTTCATCATTGGCTATGTTCTTTTACGGTTGAGGTTCTTCTGCTTTTTGCTGACGAATGAATAACTGAACGGTATTTCCGGGTCCCAGTTTGCCGGGCTGACCGTATTTGGGTTCCTGGTCGTAGACATAGGCACTCATGGTATCGGTTATGCTTCCGTCTGCCAGCAACATACCGACATTCAAATGTACCGCATCCAGCACGGCTCGTGCTTCCAGCACGGTCAGGTCAGTCAACGGCGGTACCTCCACTATCTGGTTTCCAAACCCGTCCCCCAGCACCAGATCGACCACCGTACCCTTGGGAACCACCAAACCGGGTTTCACTATCTTGCCATTTAACTGGATATTCAATACGGCATCTTTCGCCATGTCGGGAATATACACCAAATTTCCGGGTACCAATCCCCAACTGTTTAATATTAGTTCCGCCTGTCGTCTAGAATTGTCTATCACATCCGGAATCTTGACACTAGGGGGCTGAGATGCGTTTAAGGTGATGTAGACTTTTCTGTTCTCCTTCACTTTTGCGCCTTTTCCGGGTTGCTGATCCAGTACTGACAATGGCGGTTTGGAAGCATCATATGTGGAGTCTGTCACCAGAAAATCAAGATCATAATTGCTCAGTTCCTTTTTGGCTTCATACAGCGATTTGCCTTTTATGTTTGGTACAGAGACATAATCTCCGTGCATGGTGTACACGTTCAGTCCTAAAAAGGTGACTATGAGCAGCCCTATGGTGGCTCCGAAAACATATAGTATGGTTAATGAAATTTTGCCCATTCAAAAAGCATTCATCTATCTTCAAACGTCAAACGGAGCCGATTATTCTCCATGCTCAAAAATAGGGAAATTAAGCAAATAATTCCCTATGGTTCTTTCTCACAATAGTTTATAATCTTTGTCGTTGTATTCCTGCTTCGCCATTATATTTACAAAAAAAACAGCAGCCCATGACAAAACAGCGTATCGGATTGGTTTTCGGAGGAAAATCTCCGGAACATGAGGTATCCATCATCTCGGCAAGAAATATCTACAATGCCATCAATAAGGATACGTTTGATGTTGTACTGATCGGTATTTCCCAAAACGGACAATGGTATCTGGAAAGTGAAACCAATTTACTGGATGAACATGCCGTTGTAGGAAAAGAAGGAATACAGCTGGGGGTTATCTTTGGCAGCGCCAAGAACCATATGATGCGTCTGGATAATCAGGCATTCTTGGAAGATGTAGATGTCATTTTTCCTATTACCCACGGTCCCAACGGAGAAGACGGAACCCTGCAGGGCGTTTTCACCCAGTTAGATATTCCTTTTGTAGGACCGGGCGTACTGGGCTCCGCCGTGGCGATGGACAAAGATTTTACAAAACGTATATTACGGGATGCCGGTATCGGACATGCAAAAGGCATTACTTTTTATAAAAACCGGAAAGGAGCCATTTCTTATTCCGAGACAACCAGGGAATTAGGCGGACTAGTGTTTATCAAACCCTGCAATATGGGTTCTTCCGTGGGCGTGAGCAGGGCAACCAATGAAGCCGGGTTTTACAAAGCGCTGGATGAAGCATTTAAATTTGACACCAAAGTACTGGTAGAGCAAGCTGTTACAGGCAGAGAGCTGGAATGTGCCGTACTGGGTAATGAACTTATTGAAGCCAGTACTGTAGGTGAAATCGTCATGGAAAAAGGCTTTTACGATTTTGAAAACAAATATGTGAATGACAATGCCAGAATATATATCCCAGCACCCGATATTTCGGATGCCCAACTGCAAAAAATCCAGGAAACCGCGCGTAAGGCTTATCATGCGCTGGGACTGGAAGGGTTGAGCAGAATCGATGTTTTCCTGACTGAAAAAGATGAAGTCATTGTCAATGAACCCAACACGCTGCCAGGTTTTACCTCTATCTCCATGTACCCTAAGCTTTGGGAAGCATCCGGGCTGAAATATGCCGATTTAATTGAAAAGCTGATTGAATTAGCCATTTCCAGGCACCGGAGAGACAGCAGTCTGCAACGCACCAGAGTCATTCAGTGAGTTGATTCGTACATTTTAGCTTCCTTCTTACCGTTTACGCAGTAAAACATCCCGTTTACTCATTATTTCTTGACCTAAATCAAGAAATATGCAACTTTGGTGTACCAAGCCACTAAAACCATAAACTATGAAAAAGCTATTATTTCTAATGTGTTTCGCAACGATGGGAGTTACAGCATTAGCCGCACGAAAGAATGACGCACAGAATCCCGTTGTCGGTAGCTGGAAATTCAGCAGACAAAGCAATCAGAATGAATTCCGGAAAGTAATGGCCAATGATGCCAGTAAAGACTACCAGTCGGAATATTTCATATTTGAAGGTGATAACAAATTCCGGCATGAATTTGTAAACGAAAAGGGAGTCATTGTTAAAGTACTCAAGGGTAAATGGAAAACCACCGGCGATAAAATAAAAATCGATTACAGTGACATCGATTACAACCTGACCATCAGCTATTTCTTTCTGGACAATGACCTGGTTCTCGGACAAAATTTCAATCACGTGATATTTTCCAAAGACAATACGGAAAATCAGAACTACGCTTTAAAATAATCTGTTCCCACACTTCAATTACCTTTAAAGCGGAAGAAGACTGACGATGTTCAGTCTTCTTTTTTATATCACACTTTCATTTTTTATTGAAAGTTCTAAAATATTTACATACTTGGATTTAACACGCCTCCCTTAAAATGAGGGCTAATTTTACGTTCCGGTAATATACCGTATCCGTTTGTTTCGGGAAGTTTAATATTCACATTGGATTAACCTGACATTTACACCAAGTACATTTTTATATCAAACTTTCGTAATTGGAATAAGTTGACAAACATCAATGATCGGGTATATCTTTGCAGTATCAAATTATTCACAATTAAATCTTTTTAAAAAATGGAATTCGCACAAAAATTCAAAGACGCAGTAGACAGTTTTACTGCAGAAACAAAAGCAAACGTAACGGAATTACGTTACAACGTGGAAAACACTGTTAAAAATGCGGTGAGTGAAGCAAAAGAAGAAGTGGAGTTACAAAAAAATCACCTTAAAACAACATCTGAAAGAATTCAGTCCAAACTGAAAGGACCTTTCACCGTGGAAAAAATCCAGTCTGATGTTAAAGAAGAAGCTGAAATTTTAGTAGCAGACCTTAAAACAACCCTCAACAGGAATGCTGACAGGGTAAAAGGTTTATTCAACCACGCTTCTGAAAAAATCGAACAACAAGTGGAAGAAGTTAAAGCTGAAGTAAAAAAAGCTACTTCTAAAGCAAAAGCAAGAGTAGAAAAGGCTGCGTAAGCACCTTTTCCCCAACCATTTTTAAAAAGAGCCGCCACTAAATGTAGAGCGGCTCTTTTTTTCATGTTGAATGAATCAAGATTTAGCTATTTTTACCCATTCAGCAACAACGCCAAAGCAATGTATGTAGACGAACAAAGTAAGAGCGTTTAAGTAACCAGTAAACAATACCTAATCACCAACCATGCGAATTGCAGGCACTATCCCTCATCCCATTTTGAAAATCACGGTCATGCAGATGAATAACCGGTATGTGTTGAAATTAGAAGCGAATATGCTTGAACAGACCTATAAGTTTCATGAGGATGAACGGCTGAGAACGATGGAGGATATGGAAAGGCTGGTGGATGAAACTTTTCTGCATGAATGTATCCGGCGCTTCGCGGAAATGAATGCAAGCAGGGGGGAAAGTTATCAAAGAAATATTTCAGAACAGTCCTAACACCTTAATTCGATGCTGCCATATCGGGAGTTTGGTATCTGCCTTTGATAAATTCCTGTGCTATTAAATCAGCCGTTTCCCTTCCGCTGCGCAACGCTGATTCCATGCTTCCTACCGACAACCCATCGCCGCAGGCATAAACAGTGCTGCTGATTTTTTTAGAGAATCGCACCTCATCCAATATCGGTTTGAACGGCATTGCGTATTTGATATGGTAGGTTTTCAGATGATGCCAGTCCATCACTTTCAGTCCAAACCATTCTGACAATTCCGTCAGCGACCTGACCACCAATTCATCATCATCCAGATCGTGTTCTTTAATTATATTGACGGCCACCAGATGCTTTCCTTTAGGTGCATATTCCGGATGCAGTAAGGTTGGCAAAAACACATGGTTTACCAAACCGCCTTCGTCACCGTTCAGCATCACTACCGGCTTGCTTACAGGTGGTTTTTCCGTAGAGAAATAAAGGGTCGATACATGCGAGCATTCGGCAGGCATCACCTTATCACCCATAATCAGATTGGCATCGATGGCATTGGTGGCCACTACCACAAATCTGGCTTCCAGAAAATCTCCGTTGATAAACTCTACGCCATTATCCAGCACCCTTTTCACTTTCGTTTTAAAGCAAATGGAGCCGGGTTCCAATTTCCGTGCAATGGACTCGGCAATTTTACCGATACCCTCCTTCGGAAGCGCCACATGATCCTGAAACAGGGATTTCAGGTAAATCTTAGAGAAACGGGAAGAGGATTGTAAATTGTAATCAAAAATATTGGCGGCAATCATAGGGCGAAAAAATGAATCAATCAATCTTTTACTGAAGCCGTTTTTGGATAAATATTCAAATGTGGAGGATTCCTTTTCTTTGACTAGCTGGTTGTAAGAGGTGGTTTTCAGCTTTACATACAATCCGAACAAACGCATCTTATCAGAAAAGGAAGCATTTTTCGCCAATGCCGTAGAAACCGTATCAATGGTCTGGTAAATGGGATTGGTAAAGAGATTAAATGTACCCTGATACCTCAATAAATAGCCGGGATACGAATTTTTTAATGCCAGTTCATTTATGTTAATAATTTTCGAGAGCTCTGTTGTGGAATGGTGGTAAAAATGCAGCCCTCTGTCCAATGTATATCCTTCAAACTTATCAGACCTGGCTCTGCCACCTACTTGTGAGGAAACCTCCAACACTTTCACGTTCAACCCCTTGCGTTGCAAATAATAGGCAGCCGACAAGCCTGAAAAGCCTGCCCCCACTACAACCACATCAATAGCTTCCATAGAATAGTAAAATTAGAGCAAATAGCGCTTGACCATCCATCGGTCAGATTAATTAAGCATTAAGCAAACCTTATGATTAGGTTGAAAATCAACAAACAAACCCATCTAATTGGTTTTGATCACCAATGGAGGCGTAGTGATGACATTGCTGTTATGACCGGCTCTGTCGCGTATATAAATATCAAAAATGAGGGTATCCAATGGTTTTTGCAAGAGCAGCAAATCAGCTTCATCTATAAGTCCGCTCAGGGTACCACCCAGTTTAATTTCGATGGTACCGGAAATAGCATCAGAGGTTCCTCTTTTGGGAATATAGGGGATATTGGAAGTGTCTTCCTTGTTGTATTTCACCGTTTTGATGAAAATAGAATTTACATTCACCACGTCGTCCGTAGTGAGTAAACCCAAATCGCCGTCTCCATCCGTAAATTTCAGGAACATAGATCCGGCTGTCAGTGCCTGGTAAGGATTTGCTACATTAATGGTGTCAAATTCCAGTGTCGGTTCAATCGGATATTCAGGTGTTTTAAAACAGGAAACCATACCAAAACAGGAAACAGCAATAACGATTAGGATAAGAATTCTGTTGTTCATTTGTTTTCTTTTAACTTTGTCCCGTGCAGCAATTGATTTCAAAAATACAACAAAAAATCTTTTCCGGTGAAGGATTTGATTTTGAACAGACGGCACTGGAAGTTTTTGAATTCCAATATACACACAATTCCGTTTACAGACAATTCACCGATTACTTAAAAATAAACCCCAAAAATGTAACATCCGTTCTTCAGATACCATTTTTACCCATAGAATTCTTTAAAACACACCGGATCATTTCAGATAACGGACAACCTCAGAAAATATTTGAAAGCAGTGGTACCACCGGCCAACTTACCGGCAAACACCTGGTGGCTGATCTAAATCTTTATGAAGAAAGTTTTCAAAAAGGGTTCGTGCAATTTTACGGAAACATTAAAGACTGGACAATACTGGCTTTGCTGCCCTCCTATCTGGAACGCAACAGCTCCTCACTCATCTACATGATAAATGACCTTATTCAAAAATCGGAAAAGGAAGATTCCGGATTTTACCTTTATAACCTGGAAGAATTAGCAAAAAAAATCTCAAATCTCTCCTCTCAAATCTCACCTCCAAAGATCTTACTGATCGGTGTCACCTTTGCTCTCCTGGATTTTGCTGAACAATACCCCATGGATTTACCCGGTGTAACAGTTATGGAAACCGGAGGCATGAAAGGAAAAAGGGAGGAAATAACGAGAGCTGAAGTGCATAACCTTCTGAAAAAGGCATTTAACCTGAAACAGGTCCATTCAGAATACGGCATGACGGAATTATTGTCGCAGGCTTACTCCAAAGGGGAGGGTATCTTTCAAACTCCTCCCTGGATGAAAATCCTGAAACGGGATATCTACAACCCGTTGTCTGTCTGCATCGAACCGGGCAGAGGCGGGCTGAACGTAATTGACCTTGCCAATATCCATTCCTGTGCTTTTATAGCAACACAAGATGTTGTAAACATGCTCGTTGATGATCATTATGAAATATTGGGAAGATTGGACAACTCAGACATACGCGGATGCAACCTGATGGTCACTTCCAGTTTTTAATTTCGTGCTGGACCCGTTTCAGCGGCAGGCCCATTACATTGAAGAATTCACCTTCTACTTTTTCCACCCCTATAAATTCCTGTACATTGTACGCACCGGCTTTATCCAGGGGCTGAAACTCGTTTACATATGCCTTGATTTCCTCATCACTCAGGTTTTTAAAGTGTACCTTGGCCAGTTCGGAGAATGAAATCTGCATTTTGTTTTTCCGGATACTTATCCCTGTCACCACATCGTGGGATCTCCCATTCAACGATTTTAAAAACTTAAATGCCTGATCCAGGCTTTTGGGTTTTCCGATAAGTTTATTATCCAGTATCACCACTGTATCGGCACACAGGATAAAATCATCATCCTGTCCTAAATAGGAATAAATGTCAAAAATCTTCAATTTGGAAAGATACTCGGCCACTTTGTAGTAGTTCATATCAAACGGAAACCGTTCTTCAATCTTGGGTTTCACCACCTCCACCTCAAAACCGGCATCCGAAAGAATTTCCAGTCTTCGGGGTGATTTTGAACCTAAAATGATTTTAACAGGAGCATACATTGAATCAAACCAGCTTCTTTAAGAAATTGGCATATTGTACAAAAACGTACGGACCAATTCCGGAGTAAAAATACAACATCGTACTGATACCAATAACCATGAAAACCTTTATCAAATTGCTAATTAAATGGTAGTTTCTGACATATTTTGCCCTGAAAATAAGAAAATTTATAAGGAATACTGGAATAATCAGCAGGAATAAGACAAAATAAGCAATATTTTTCTTTTCCAAACCAGGAAAAAACCAAACAAAACTAGCCAACAGGACCAGCAGCAAGATACTGATCACAAAGGCACTTATTTTTGCACCGGTGTGGCCAAAGACAATTGGAATGGATTTACAGCCGTACTGCTCATCACCCGCCTGGTCTTCAATATCTTTAACGATTTCCCGCAGGAAAGTGGTTAAAAAGGCGAATAATCCATAAACGGTTGCGGCAATGGCAATACCGCTGTGAACATATCGTTCGTTGGCTGTCATATCCGGATTATCGGTACTCTCAAACAATGCAATGATAAAGACGGTAAAGGAAGTACATAATGCAATGATGAGATTGCCGACAATCAGTTGTTTTTTGAACGTGTGCGCATAGAAATTCAACAGCACCATGATGACAACAGGTATGGAAGACAAGCGGTAATTTTTTGTCAGTAGGGCAAGCACCAGCGTACAGGCGATTCCAAGTCCGCATAAAATCGTATAGAATTTATAGGCGGCATCTTCGGATACTGACTCACCAACAATCACCTTGTGAGAACGGTTTACGGCATCAATATCGCTGTCAAAGATATCATTGACCACATATCCTCCTGCGGCAATGAATATTGTCGTGAGTACCAGCAGCAGGAATTCCGTTCCGGACAGGACCGGTTCTATATAAAAGAATTTATAGGGAGTTGCTGCCACAATGCAAATGCGAAACAGGTACATCGTCAATACAATCATCATCAGATTAAGCGGCCTAATTAATTTCAGATAATTCATTTCAAAACTTTAAGTATTGTGATTCATTTCAGTTCTTCAAACCATTTACCCTGTACCTTCAGCACCATTTCAATCACCTCCCGCACACAGCCATCCCCTCCTTTTCGGAGACAGATATAATCCGCGACAGATTGTATTTCCGGAACGGCATCACTCGGACAACATTTCAATCCACACATCTGCATGGAGGCGTGATCCGGGATATCATCCGCTATATACAGTACGTTTTCAGCCGCTATTTCAGTCTGCGCTAAAAACTCCCGCAAGACCTTTACCTTATCCGCAACCTTGTAATAATTATGCTTTACGCCAACTGTATCAAACCGTTTGTGTACCGCAGCGGAAGTACCTCCGGTTATTATACAAACCTCGTATCCCTGCTGAATGGCATGTTTCAGTGCAAAGCCATCCTTGGCATTAAACGTTCTTAACAAATCTCCGGCTTCCGTTGCAACAAGCTCATTATTGGTAAATACGCCGTCCACATCAAACACAAAGGCTTTTATGAAAGGTAATTTGCTGTAAAAATGCTCTTCTGACATGGGGCAAAGATACATTTAGTATGCTGATTCGGCAATAATACCACAGATTGGGTATGTATTTTAATTTTTTTGGTACTAAATTTGTTTTACAAGTCAAAATACGTTTTCTATGAGAAATCTAATCCTGCTTTTACTGACGATGGGTTCGTTCACCATCCATTCTGCGGCTCAAACCAACAGAGTTATTTTATGTGATTCGTATGATGATAACGGTGTCCCCACCGGCGTCAACAAGAACTGGGACATATCCAAGAATGGTTCCTATGTCTATATCCTTTACACGCAGGATAAGCCAATTACAAATAAACTATTATTGTATGTAGATAAAAAAACCGCTGCCGGCAGTTATGCCGCTTTCGACACGCAGGATTTCACTTATGACCCAAAGACAGACAGGAAGAAATTTGCTGTTTATGATTATAAATTCACAGAATCCGGCGACTATAAAATCTCTGTAGTGAGTACCGGAGACAATAAGGAACTGGCATCTTCGCTGACCAACATCGCTTTTATGAAGGATGAGAAAGTAAAAGAGAAAAGCACCGATGCCAACGATACTTATTATTACGAAAACTCCACAATGATTTTTGGGGATAGCGTAGATGCTAAAGCTGTTGTAAAAGGAGAAGCCGGTACTTTCAAACTGATAAACGGAAAAAGGGATATAGTCGTTAAACTGTCACAGGATGAAGACCTGAATGTCACCCAGATCATAATGGACGTTTATGGCGGCACAGACTATAAGGAAAAAATCTACTCCAAAACGTTTGACATAGCCAGCAAAACCTGGAATTGGGTAAAAATGCCGGTCAATTTTACCAAAACAGGAAAATATGTGATTGACTTATATACCCAGGATGACGTGTTTATCAACAGCGGTTATGTTGAAATAACCAGATAATGGCCTTGATAAATAACGTACCTTTATTGCATCTAACCATTTAAACACTTTGCACGGATGCGCCAGTTATTCTGTTCTTATGCTTTATTGATCCTATTGTCAGCTTCGGCAGAAAACAAGCTGCTGTTGTGCAGTTCGTATTCAGAAAGCGGAGAATACTCAGGTGTTTTCCCATCCTGGAACATTACCCAGGACGGAAGCTATATGCACCTCTTTTATGAATCTGACACACCGGTAAATGATACCCTTTCCGTTCTTATTTTTAAAACTTTTGACCGCAGGGACACCAACTTCTATGAATACGACCGGTATTATCTTTTGCCCGGACCTTCCAAAGAATGGGCTGCCAACAAATATACGTTTAGACATCCCGGAAACTATCGTTTTTTAGTCTTTGACCTCAAAAAAGATTTATTACTGCAATCGTATAACACGCTCCTTGAATTTGAAAATAGTGTGTACGATTCTCATTTTACAGACACCTGGTACTATCTGAATACACAGTTGACTTTTTGCGACAGTGTGGTGAAAGGAAATATCATAGGGAGAAAAAACAGCTTCACCTATAACCCGAATGGGACTAAAGTGGTGGTGTATATCGGACAAGGCAATCAGCTGGCATTGAAATCCGATCATATTCTGGCAAAAATCTATAAGATAGAAGGTGCGAAAAGGACATGGATAAAATCAAATCCATACTATACCGAGTTCAGCTGGTACTGGACATATCTTCCAATATATCTGAATGAAAGGGGGAATTATCTGGTAGAACTGTATAATGAACAGGACGTCTATATTAACAGCGCCGCACTGGAAATAAAATAACTACCAGACGGCATGATGGTCCTCCGCCACGCCGAAAGCCGTAAACTTCTCCTGTTTTCCGTCAATTACAACCGTGCCGTCAATCGTACCGAAAGGCTGTATAAACCGGCTCTTCAAGAAAAGAGCATTCAGGTTTTCACTCCTCGCTCCCTTTGGGGATAAATGACAACTCAGGATTCCATCCTTTGTTTCAATCAGCCAGTCTGTTTTATCAAATGGTTTCTGAAAACTAAATGTTGCCGAAGACAGCAGCGTTTTCTTTCCATCCACCCAGAGAATGTTTTCCATATTTTCATTGAACCTGTCCACGAGATTGACGGCAATTGTTTTTTCAGTCTCCGTGATGCCTATAAAGGAAAGCCAGTTCCAGATGGTTTCCCGCGGCGGATACCCTTTTGTAAAATCAATGGATCCGTATTTACCACTGGTTGCATAGGTATTGCTGCCGCCGTTGTTGATCTGCACTTTTACAGGCACACACTGATTTTTGTAGGTAAAGTTAAAAGGGCGATTATCCCTGGAAGGCGCTACGATACTGGCACCCTCTGCTGTATTTTGCGCATCAATATACATCTTATATTTCCCGATGTACTGCATGGACATCTTGCCATTTTCCGTCTTAATGGAATAATTTCCCAACTTCCATTCGCTGTCTAAATTTGGATTGAAATCCGCCGGAAACCCAAGCGGCAATGTTGTCTTGTCTTCCACAAAAACACCGTCCATGAGAGAATAGAAATAGGAAAAGGCTGTCGCCACCATGCCTGCATCTGCTATGGCAAAGCCGCATATCAGTTCAGGGCTGAACACACCAAAAAAAACCCATGCCTTACGCTCTGTTCTGCGCTTCTTAGCCAGCAACCCCTGTTTATCCCAAAAAGATGTATCCGTATTGCCGATGAGGTCATCGTATACTCCAAATGGGATATGAGTGTCGTTTTGTAACAGAGAAGGATGTTTAGGTAAAATCATTTCCTAAGATAGCAAATAATCTGCAAACACAGATGCGTTGTCAATAACTTCTTATCCGATGTTATGCCAATACGCCGCCATATAATTCCGCACGCTGAGCCTGGACCTTGGAATCGGCAAGGTAATCATCGTAGGACATCAATTTATCCAGCATCCCGTTCGGCGTCAGCTCTATGATTCTGTTGGCGATGGTATGGGTAAAGGTATGGTCATGAGACGTGAACACCATTGTTCCCTGATAATCAATCAGCCCATTATTCAGTGCGGTAATGGATTCCAGGTCAAGGTGATTGGTAGGCTCATCTAAAATTAAGAAATTGGCCTCTTCCAGCATCGTTTTACTCATCATGCAACGCACCTTCTCGCCTCCGGACAATACGGTACATTTTTTCAGCGACTCTTCTCCGCTGAACAGCATCCTGCCTAAAAATCCACGTATGAACGTTTCATCTTTTTCTGCCGAGTATTGCCTCAGCCAATCCACCAGATTTAAATCCGGATTCTGGAAATAAGAAGCATTGTCATTCGGTACGTAAGATCTGGTTATCGTTACGCCCCATTTGATCTCTCCTTTTTTGGCGGCCTGTTCACCGGCAAGCACTTTGAAGAAATTGGAAATAATCAAACCGTCTTTGGAAATGAAAGCGATCTTATCGCCTTTATTTACCGTTAACGTCACATCCCGGAACAAACGGGTGCCGTCCGCCAGATCAAATGCCAGATTATGAACATCCAGTATCATATCACCGGCCTCCCTGCTTTGCTTGAAGAAGATGCCCGGATACTTCCTGCTCGAAGCCTTGATCTGTTCAATATCCAGTTTCTCCAACGCTTTCTTACGCGATGTCGCCTGCTTGGATTTGGAAGCATTGGCACTGAATCGTGCAATGAAATCCAGCAACTCCGCTTTCTTGGCTTCGTTTTTCTTGTTTTTGTCCGCACGTTGTTTCAGCAACAATTGGGAAGTTTCATACCAGAACGTATAGTTACCGGTATATAAATTGATTTTACTGAAATCGATATCCACGACATGCGTACACACCATGTCTAAAAAGTGACGGTCGTGGGATACGACAATCACCGTGTTTTTAAAATCCGCCAGAAAATCCTCCAGCCAGGAAATGGTATTCACATCGAGGTCGTTGGTAGGCTCATCGAGAATCAGGATATCAGGGTTGCCGAATAAGGCCTGTGCCAGCAACACCTTAATCTTATCGGAAGAAGGCAATTCCTTCATCAGTTTGTAATGCTCGCTTTCCTTCACCCCCAGGTTGCTCAGCAATTCCGCCGCGTCGCTTTCCGCATTCCAGCCGTCCATTTCAGCGAACTCCGCTTCCAGGTCACCTACACGATGCCCGTCTTCGTCCGTGAAATCCGCTTTGGCATACAGTGCATCCTTTTCCTTCATCACTTCATACAATCGCTTGTTACCCATCATCACCGTATCGAGTACGGTCACTTCGTCAAATTCAAAGTGGTTCTGTTTCAATACCGACATCCGTTCGCCGGGAGATATCTCAATATTTCCGGTAGTGGATTCTATTTCACCGGAAAGGATTTTCAGGAAAGTAGATTTCCCTGAGCCATTGGCACCAATGACACCATAGCAGTTACCATGCGTGAATTTTATATTGACTTCATCGAACAATACACGTTTGCCATATTGCAGGGATAAATTATTAACTGTAATCATACAAAAAAAAGAGATTTGCGCAAAGGTACGGATTTTAAGGTAAGGTTCTAAGTTATTCGTTATAAGGAATTTGGATTTAATGATTTTTTGATATCCATTATTATCATGACCATTAAGAAATACCCCTGGAGTGCTTACCAATCACAAAATTCGTATCCGTCTCCATTCTAATTTAATCTGAAAATTGGATGCCAAAGCGTTTATTTTTGTATTTTTAAGTAATCAAAAACGTAAAACTATTCTTATGAAAATTAAATTAAAAGCGGAAAACCCTTTGGAGTGGCTGGCATTAAAACTCAATCTTGCCCCCCTGCCACTGGTCGATACGCAGATAGCGTTTACCGCTGCCAGGGCCATCATGGCAGCGGCAGAACTGGGAATTTACGAAGCCATCGGAAAAAACGCAAAATCAGCCGATGAGGTTGCTAAAAGTTGTAATACCCACCCGCACAGCACGGCTCAACTCCTTAACTGCCTGGTAGGAATCGGATACCTGAACTATGCTGATGGAAACTATTCCCTGAAACCCAGCTACCATAAATGGCTGCTCAAAGAGAATGAATCCAATATCATTGGCAAGCTTCGTTTTCAATTGCTGGAATGGAACTGGGTGGGGCAACTGGAAGATTTTGTCCGTACTGGCAAACCATTAGACCTGCACAGCAACATTAAGCCGGAGGAATGGGAATTGTATCAGGACGGCATGCGCGATCTTTCCGTCAATGCGGCCAAAGAACTTGCCGGAAAAATACCGATTGCAAAAGGCAGCACCCGTATGCTGGACATCGGCGGCTCCCATGGCTTATATTCTATTGAACTCTGTAAAAAACATCCCGGCTTGACTTCCACCATTCTGGAACTGCCCGGTGCGATAGAAAGTGCCAGCTCTATCGCAAAACGCTACGACACCTCAGGCAGCGTAAGCTACCAGTCAGGCAATGCCCTTACGGATGATTTGGGTACGGAGCAATTTGACCTGGTGATGATCAACAATGTCGTGCATCATTTCACTCCGGAACAAAACAAGGCGCTGGCGCAGAAAATTGCAAAAGCGCTGAAACCCGGTGGCATCTATTCCATCGGGGAACTCATCCGCGCAGAAAAACCGGGCGATGGAGGTATCATGGCTTCCACCACAGGCCTCTACTTTTCGCTTACCAGCTCTTCCGGGAACTGGTCTGAATCTGAAATATCCTCCTGGCAAAAAGCGGCAGGGTTGAAATCATTAAAGCCTGTATCCACTATGTCAATGCCTGGATGGAAAATGATTATGGCACAGAAGTAAACTTCCGGAAAGATTACTTTAACCCAACTGAATGCTGCACCTTGTAGGCAGTTTTCAATTATTTGACCATTTATTTTCTAATCTCAATTATCCATTTTACATTTATGACATGAACAAGACAGCGATTTTCCCCGGTTCTTTTGACCCCATCACCATCGGCCATGTGGATATTGTGAACCGTGCCATCCCATTGTTTGATGAAATCATCATCGCCATCGGTATCAATACGCAAAAGAAATACCTGTTTTCGCTGGAACAACGGATTGCGTGGATAAAGGAAGTGTTCAAAAATGAACCTAAAGTGAAAGTGGAATCCTATACCGGACTGACAGTGAACTATTGCCGGCAAAGGGGGGCAAAATACATCATCCGGGGGATTCGGTCTTCCGCCGACTTTGAATATGAAAAAACCATCGCCCAGCTGAACAAGATGATGGAGCCCGAACTGGATACTTTTTTAATACTTTCCTCCCCCGAATTATCTGCCATCTCTTCCACCATCGTCCGCGAAATCATCATTGGCGGAGGAGATACGAGTAAATTTTTACCCAAAGAAGTGGACGTGAGCGGGGAAATGAACAGAAATTAAGGATTCAGGAACCAGGATCAAAGAGTAAGGACTCTGACAGGTATTTTTTTCATACAAATCATTCCTCACTAATCTTTTGAATATTTTTTTTACTCCGGCATTGCAGGCATATTACCAAAATATCATTTCCATTGCTCCTGATTTCCGTTTTTTCAAATAAATGGCTATCTTTGCACTTCATTTTCAAACCCTGAGTGCCATTTCTGGCTTTTCAGGCATTAAAAAATTAAAACATATTTTTATATGGCAACAAGATTAAGATTACAAAGACATGGCGGCAAAGGCGCGCCTTTCTACAAGATTGTAGCGGCAGACAGCCGTGCAAGAAGAGACGGAAAGTACATCGATCAAATCGGTACGTACAATCCAACCTCCATCCCCGCAACCATCATCTTAGATGTTGACAAAGCGGTAAAATGGCTTCAAACCGGTGCGGAACCATCCTCTACCGTTAAAGCAATCCTTTCCTACAAAGGGGCGATGTACAAAAAACATTTACTGCGTGGTGTACAAATGGGCGTGGTGAAAGGGGAAGATGTGGAAGCAAAATTCAACGCATGGCTGGAGCAAAAGGAAAACAAGGTTTCCGAGCACAAAAACAAAGCGGAAGCCACTAAAAAAGCTAAGATTGAAGCGGTGGTAAAAACACCTGCAAAAGTGAAAGAAGTGGTGGAAGAAGAAGCGCCGGCTGAAGAAACTACTGCAGATGAAACAACTGCAGCTGAAATTACAGCAGATGCTGCAACTGAAGTTGTGGAGGATGCTGCAGATGTTACTGCAGATAACACAGCATCGGCCGAAACTTCTGAAAACGCAGAATAATATTTTTTGACAATACAATTATAATCCCGACTTTTATGTCGGGATTTTTTTTACAAACCCCATATCCACTCTTAAGAGGGGAACACGGTCGGTGATAAACGCTGCGTATTTACCATTTATTATCGTCAATTCTCTATAGATTTGCATTGTCCGAATCTCCATCCGGAGAAGGTACAGAAAGAGGTTGAAGTCAATTATTTGAAGATGGAACTGATTAGAATTGGAAAAGTACTGAAAACACATGGTTACAAAGGAAACCTGAAGATTTATATTGACGAGTTTTACATGGATGATTTTGAAGAGCTGAGCATAATATTCATCAACAATCTCCCCTATTTCATCACCTCCAAAGACATCAATTCCGAAAGTCAGGCGATTATCCTGCTCGAAGAAATCGATTCCAAAGAAAAAGCACATCCCTTGCAGGGAAAAGACATCTTTGCCAAAGATGACGACCTGACGGAGATACTGGATGAGGAAGAATATGCCCATCTGGCAGGATATGAGCTGACAGACCGGACTGCCGGAACCATCGGAACCATAGAAAAAATCGTTGAATTGCCGTTCCAGTTTATGGCACAGATTTTCCGGGATAAAAAAGAAATCCTAATCCCCCTAAACGATGATTTTATCCTGAAAATAGATGAAAAGAAAAAAATCGTGGAAATGAAATTACCGGACGGATTTCTGGATGTTTTTTAGTATTTTACTGTTACTTCTTACAAAACCAATTGATTTATCCTTAAAAAAAATGATTTGCACTATTTCATTTTATAATCTACAAAATTGGAAAAAATCAATTAAATTCGGAAAAAGCGTTTTATGAAAATACAATCCATTGGTATTGTCAGCACAATAGTCATACTAAGCAGCATTACAGGATGCATGAAAGAAAATATAACTGTGAATACAACTCCGGTATCGATGATTATCCAAAGAATGGATACCACTGTTCACGATTTTGTTACTGTTATGACTCTTCAATTTCATTCTGATACTGATCCTGTTTATTATGACAGCATTACCTACATTAATCCAAATGGTGCCCGTGTAACTCAACCAATAGATTTTTCTTTTTACAGTAGTTTAAAATGTCTGATTGTTAATTCCAGTTCTGATTTGGATACCTCCCGTGCACCTGTAATTAAACTGGATAATTCAGGCCGTATTATCGAATTGCATGATTACTATAATCTTTTCACGAATGAAACTGCAAGTGCAGGTGACTGGTCAAACAATGGATTTTTCTACCAATCGTTTTCAGGTATGGACAGTATCCTTTCCGGCTTCAGGCTTTTGGATGCTTTTGGTTCAATTAATTCCAATTCACTTCAATTTCAGGTAGTCAGTGCGAATCAGGATTCCATGATCATTCATCAGGGAAACAATCATGATATGCCATCTTTAGATGCGATTTTAAAGTACAAAGTCATATTTGAAGACGAGCAGCGTAATACTACAGGCTTAATGAGCCTGTCCGGTTATGCCATACCCTATTCTTATCCGTCCAATACCAGCAATTTATTTGGGTTTGTCTCCGCATTACCGCTTCCGAAGTTAAACAATCAACTGGCCCGTGTTGTCTATGCTAGTGAATACATGGGCAATCCCGTAAACTTGAAATGTGCTGAATTTACATACGAATTCGATGATCAGAACAGGGTCACATCAGCCACCATTCAATATTATCTGAAAAGTCTGCTTAATCCGGACCTCGGAGATATTGAACAGCGAATTCTGTTCAATTATTAGAATTTACCTAACTTTGGCATTGTTATAGCCATGCGAATCGACCTCTTATCCGCCGTACCCAATCTGATGCAAAGCTTCTTTGAGCATTCCATCCTGCAACGCGCAAAAGACAAAGGGTTGCTCAATATACACCTGCACCATATCCGGGATTATGCCACCAATAAGCACAAGCAGATTGACGACTACCAGTTTGGTGGAGGGGCAGGCATGGTGATGATGATTGAGCCTATTTTAGGCTGCATTTCTGCGCTTCAACAGGAAAGAACGTATGATGAAATCATCTACATGACACCTGACGGCGAATTACTGACGCAAAAAACCGTCAACGGTTTATCCCTAAAGAAAAACATTATCATCCTCTGCGGGCATTACAAGGGCATTGACGAGCGACTGAGAGAACACGTCGTGACCCGGGAAATCTCGATAGGCAGTTATGTCCTTTCCGGAGGCGAACTGCCGGCAGCGGTCCTGGTGGATGCCATAGGGAGGCTGATTCCCGGTGTCTTGAATGATGAAACGTCCGCACTGACGGATTCCTTTCAGGACAATCTGCTGGCACCGCCTGTATATACCCGCCCGGCAGACTACAACGGGTGGAAAATACCCGATATCCTGCTTTCGGGAAATGATAAGCGGATTGAAGAATGGCGATTTCAGCAATCTTTGGAGCGTACCAAAGCACGAAGACCGGATTTGTTAGAAAACGATTAAATAACATTGGTTTTTAGAAGAAACTGCGTATCTTTGCACACGCTAAAAATCTATCGAGATGGACAAGGTAAAAGAATTAACCAAAAAATTAACAGCAACGAAAGATATCCCTGATTTCAAGGCGGGAGACAATATAAACGTGCATTACAAAATTATTGAAGGAAGCAAAGAGCGTATCCAGGTGTTCCGCGGCGATGTTATCCAGCGCAAAGGTACCGGGACTACCCAAACCTTTACCGTTCGCAAAATATCCAACGGTGTCGGTGTAGAACGTATCTTCCCGCTTTTGTCGCCAAATATCGACAAAATCGAAGTCAACAAGGTGGGTAAAGTACGCAGAGCAAAAATTTTCTACATCCGGGAACTGAAAGGAAAAGCATCCCGCATCAAAGAAGCTGTTAAAGCAAGCAAATAAGTATATCAGGTATCCCCTGTTAACATTAAATCCCGGCAAAATGCCGGGATTTTTTTTATATTGAAAGTCAAAGCCCAGGTATTGCCGGTATGAGTAACTGTAAGAAATATATTGCCAACCGATTTAAAAGCTTACGAAATGCCCTGAAGACCTATCCTGTCATTAAAGATCCGGAAGCGCTGCATCAGTTCAGGGTGGAATTCAAGAAGCTAAAGGCATTGTATCTGCTGGCCAAATCCTGCCATCCGGACATCCCTACGAGTAAGTCTTTCAAAAAAATCCGGAAATTTTACAAAGAATCAGGTATGGTCAGAGACTCGGATATCATAGGTCAATTACTGGAAAAAAACAAGATATCCCTTACCTGCCCGGAGGCAGCTACAGCGGAAGCTAAAAAGCTGAAATCTATTGACCGGCTGTGCAGACATATTCCGGCAATCCTGCATGCTGTCAGGAATTTTGAAAAACAGCTGATTAGGAATACATCCCGTCTGACTGCAGACTGCATAAAGAAGTATTTGTCAGAGAAAGAGGCTGCCATCCAATATAAAATCGAGCACCCGGATACCGCAGCTGTTTTACATGACATCCGTAAAGAGATAAAAAGGTTAAAATATACTGCCGATATGGAGCCGGGTTTCATCCAGAAACGGAAACTCAGCCGGTACAATACGCTTCAGGATAGGATCGGCAACTGGCACGATAAACTTGTACTGATAGATTATCTGGAAGCTATTCAACCCGGCAACAGAAGGCCCATCAACAAACTGCTGGAGGAAAGCTCCCGCAATGCAGATGCCATAAAGAACAGCCTATTGACACTGGTATAATACGGCCGCTCAACAAAAAATGCCTCCCGCTTGGGAGGCATTTTTATTTATGAATCAACAGATTTTCTTATTCACCACTCAGGTAGATATCTACACGACGGTTTTGAGCTCTGTCTTCTTCTTTAGACTGTTTGTCAGTCACCCAGGAGTTTTCTCCATAAGGCAGCAATAACACTCTTTGAGAGATCCCTGCACCTTCCAGGTAACGTTTTACAGCGTCACAACGTTTAGCAGATAAAGCATGATTGTAGCTGGTTGAACCTTCGCTGGAAGCATTACCTGCCAGATAGATGAAGTAGTTACCTTTCATATCACCTAACTTGGTCTTGAACGCATCCAGACTGGCTTTAGCTTCGTCTGTCAGTTCGTTTTTGTCCACTTCAAAGTACACAGAACCGAATTTTTTGTACACGATATTATCTAAACGGGCAGATACCTTCTCGATTTCTTTGGTATTGTTATTCGCAGTGGTTAATGCATTGTTTGCCGTACTTTCTACACTGTCAATTCGTCCGTTGAGCGCTTCACCCAGCGAGTCAACCTTAGCAATAGCCTTGTCCCCTTTCTTGTCAGCATCTTCTGCCTTCTGATTCACCTTAGCAATCTCTTCATCCGTACGTTTCTTGTTCTTTTCGAACTCAGACTGATCTGTTTTGCGTTTCAGGCGGAAAGACAATAACACTTCATGGGTAGAACCCAATTGAGAAAAGTTCATGTTGCCTTTGCTGCCAACCGGCGCTTTGTATGTATAGTTGATATCAACCAACCCTTTGATACTGGTACCGGCTGTAGCATGTATACCGGCAGCATTTGGCGAAATAAAGCCATTACCTTCACCTGTCGGTTTCAAACCACCACCGTTATTGTATCCAACCGCCAACCAAACCAACTGTTTGTATTTAGCCATCAAAGTGATATCCAGATACACCGGCAATGATTTCTTGATGAAGTTCACCATGACAAAAGGTGCCAATGTCCAGTCTTTCTTTTTACCTATCACCGCCTCGTAACTGACCATACCGATAAATTGACGTTGATATCTCACACTTGAAGAAAGAGCAGGATCAACCGACTTAAAATTAGCTTTGTTGCCAATAACCTGAGGCACCGAGAAACCGACATTCAAGCCTTTCCAGTGGTAGTTGATACCGATAGACATATCAAAAGCGATACTTCTTCCTCCTAATGCTTTCGGATCTAAAGGATCGTTAGCTAAAAAAGGTCTCAGATTGACAGAATTCACCCCTGCCTGCAACCCTATTGCTAAAACATGCGCTTTGTCTTTAGTCAAAGAAATATGGTATGCATAGGCCAAACTTCCGGTTGTGGTTTCCCATTTATTGGTTGCCCTGTCATGCTGGATGGTAGCACCCAAAGCCATGTTACCGGATTTGATACGGCCATCCCAGGTACCATAAACACTCATAGGACTGTTTGTCTGTCTGTCCCATTGTTTCTGGAAGCCTAAATTGATCCTGCCGCCATCCGGGTCCGTACCTGCCCTCGCCGGGTTGTACAGGAATGGATTGAGAAAGTACGTGTTATAAACTGGTAGCTGTTGTGCATCCGACAATTGGATTCCTGCGACTAACAAGGCTGCTAAGCTGATGATTTTATGTATGTTCATTTTTATGATTTTACTTAGATTATTACTATTAATTCGCTTCATTCCTATTATCTTTTAATGTGGATTGCACCTTTATATGTCTTCGTTGGCGTTGTGATGATAAACCAGTAAGCACCGTCCGGAAGTGTGTTGCCACTATATGTTCCGTCAAATCCGTCGCCGTTGTTATAGGCTGATGAACTGTACAGCAATGCACCGCCACGGGCAAATATCTGAATCGTATATGGAATACCCGCATTATTGAGGTTCTCAATATGAGGTATAACCCATGTATCGTTCAATCCATCGCCATTCGGTGTGATGATATCCGGGATAATCAGTATCAGGTCAGGTATCACCCTTATCTCTACCGTATCTTTGTCCATACATCCGTTTTTATCCCAAACGGTAAATACCAGCGGATAAGGATTTGGTTCCGGAAGACTGTCTGTAAAGAAGAACGGATTCTTGATATTATCGATGTTCAGCAAGTCATTTGGTGTCCAGTTGAATGTGATGCCCTGATCATTTACTGAACCGCCGTTCAATTGGTAGACGGTACCCTGTAACACAGAATCATCTTCACCAGCCAGTGCCACCGGATTCGGCCAAACAATTACATCTGTTGTGGCAGAATCAACGCATCCACCTGGCAGTGTAACTGTAACTGTCCAAACTCCTGTAAATAATGTATCCGCAGGATCTAACACCGGATTCTTAATATCAAATGTTTCACCGTTTGGACCTGTCCAATGATAGGTACCGCCAAATACATTTGTAACGTTTAATTTAATCTTACCGCCTTCACAGACAGGACCATCGTTATCAGCGATTACTTTGTCAGGGAATGAGTAGATTTCAACTAAAATCGTGTATTTAGATGTACAGCCTGTTATGGTGTCAGTAAGTGTTACTGTGTAAAAACCCTGGTCATCCACTTCTGTTACATCTGCAATAGAAGGATTTTGTTCTTCGGAAGAATATCCATTCGGGCCATCCCAATGGTAAGCGTAAGGTGCATCCTGATTGTCAACTGTCACAAACAAGTTCAATGTCTGATGTTCGCACAGTGGTGAGTTGCTTCATACGCTATCCGCAACCGGAGCAGCATTTACAATCACCAGCACTGAATCCGCTTCTGAACGGCAACCGTCCACCGTGATACATACTTTGTACCATCCGGACTGAACAGGAGTAACATTCGATAATGTGATACAGTTGGTATTCGCTTCAAATCCGTTAGGACCGTACCAGTTGTACACTGCACCTTTCTCAGGAGTAGACGCACAGAATGATACATCTTCACCTTCGCAAACCTGAACCGGATCGGCCGGTACAATCGGAGCAGCCGGTTTAGGTTTAACCACTACTGTAGTCGTAGCTTTTTGAGAAACACATCCGTTTACTGTTACAGTTACACTGTAAAGACCAGCCTGAGCTACCGTAATTGCCGGAACTGTAAATGTAGGATCTGTTGTAGTTCCCAACAAAACATCCCCCGGACCATACCAGTTATATTCAGTCGCACCATCTACAGCAGATGCTGTCAGAATAAGGTCTTCACCTTCGCACAATGGACTATTGGAACTGATTGATGGCGGTTCCGGTGTAGGGTAAATTTCTACATAAGTAGTACCCGGTAAAGAAGGACAACCTGTTTCTGTATCTGTAATAACCAATGTATATACACCCTGGTTATTAGCCTCGGTTACATCTGCAATCGTAGGATTCTGTTCTGTAGAAGTGAAGCCGTTAGGGCCAGTCCACAAATAAGTGTAATCACCTTGTACGTTCGCAAACAATTCCAGCGTTGCACCTTCGCAAAGCGGAGCATTGCTGGTTGGTGCAGGCGTTTCCGGTAATGCATTAACCGTTACCACCACTTCTGTCGCTGCACTTTGACAACCGTCAACCGTTTGAGTAACCCAGTAAGAAGTAGTATTAGAAAGTGTAGGTGTGATATATTCCGCACCTTCCTGTACAACATGTGTCAGTGCCTGATCATCGTACCAGAAGAAACTTGCACTATCCTGACCAGAAGCAACCAAACGTGTAGAGTTATCTGCACAAATCACGGTGCCACGAGCACTAGGAGCTTCCGGTGTAGGAACAACGGTCAGTGTGCCTGTTCCGTAATCCGAATAGCACCATTCTCTGTCATCATTAAACCATTCCGGCCATATAGTAAATGTCTGAGCTTCAATTTGGTAAGTTCCTGCAACATCATATCCGTAATCAGCGGGTGAAATTGTAAGAGTTGCGGTTGCATCTAAACTACCATACAATAAAGGTATAGACTGAGGATCTCCAATCGGGTTACCTAAATTATCATAGAATTGAACTGCAGAAATGAGATAATCATTGTAATCATCATCATCCCATAAGATATCATCCGGGAAAGTTACATGTGCAATTAATGTGATACTATCTGTCGGATTCTCAGATTGACAAACGGTAATATCCTGCACTCTAGGTGCTTCGAATTTTGGTCTTGATTTCACTTCCACATTACCCATCACACTTCGGCAGCCTGTAACAGGGTCAGTTGCGTCGTAATAGAATATAGTCCAAGAAGAAATTTCTGGTGTGGTAAATGTTCCGTTTTCATCGTCAGGATTGAAATGGTTTGTTAATAATACCTCTCCTCCTTTGTCTGCGTACCAGTTAATAATATATTCGTTTGGATTATCTACTGATACAGCAACCGGTGTATCAAAGCAAGTATAAACATAGCCATCAACCGTAGGTTCCGGTAATTCCGGTCTTGGGTTTACGATGATATCCACCTGGGTAGCTGCACTGTTGCAGGTACCATTATTATTCACCACATAGATGGTAGTGTTGCTGCCTAAAGGCTGAGTGGTATATACTGAGCCAACATGCAATAAGATAGTCAGGTTGCTGTCTGCATACCATTCCACCTGAGAAGCAGGATTGTTCACCGTTAATGTAACCGTTTCACCGACACATATCGGAGCAACCTGATTTACAACAGGAGCTGTGATAGCCGGCAATACGGTAAAGATAACCGGTACACGGGTATTTGCACAGGTTGAATTGGAATCACACTGAGCATAGAACGTATAATTACCAGGAGCCAGTGTATCGTATTGAGCCGGAACAAACGGATTACCTGATCCCACCTGAGTGCCGCCGGCAGGAGCATCCCACCAGGTTATTGTATTACCGGTAGAAGCACCTGGTTCAGAATAAGTAATCGTAATGGAAGCAGCAGTTATTGTTCCGCCGTCTCCGTCTACCAAATCATCTGCTGTAAGTGTCCAGGTTCCTTGCGGAGATTGTCCGTTAAATCCTGACAATGCCTGATTCGGTTTATAGGAACCGGCAGGAATATCAGAACCTGCTACAGCCGTAATTGTAGCAGCAGCTGCATCATCAAATGTATATAATAAAGGTGATGTACCTCCTGTTCCATAATTATCACTGCCAACTCCATTGTTATTGACTAGCTGAATGGAAGACAAAGGAGAGGCAAGGTCTAATTTAACATCACCACCCCAGGTATGCGCCATTTTGACATCTATTGTAACCTTGGTAACGGTAGCACCGGAAGGTAAAGCCGTTGCATCAAAGGTAATCGTCTGAGGAGAACCTGCATCCGGACCAATAGGTATTATAGGTGGAGTAACTGACGCAGCAGGAACATTTGCCGTGCTGGTGCTTCCTAATGTATAATCAATGTTGATGGTAGCTGCATTTAAAAATCCATCATCTGAACCTACTAAATCAACGACATCCAATGTCCAGGTTCCGGAAGGATCCTGACCGTTAAATGCGCTCAGTAAATCATACGATTTATAAGAACCGGAAGGGATATAATTTGCCGTACCAATTGGTTGTGGATAATCTACAGCTGCATCATCAAAAATGTAATTCGCTGCAACCCCAGCTGACGCACCATAGTTACTGGAGCCGCCTGTAGTCCAACCCGGGTCTGTTACATCTACGGATGTGGCAGCCGGTGAATTCAGTTTAAGATAAATATCTGCAGCCCATGTGTGGTACATATCAACGGACAATGTCACTTTATTGATAGTTGCACCGGCAGGTATGGAAGAGGCATCAAAAGAAATTGTACCAGCGAAAAGTGCATCCGGTCCAATCACCACCGGTAAAGGTGTGGAAGTTACTGCAACAGGAATGCTAACCGTTGTAATCACCGGAGGAGCAACCGTACCGGAACAATTTCCCTGTAAGCCTTCTCCCGGAGGAACCGTTTGTCCTAAACAAATGGTGTATCCTTGCGTGCCAAAAGGCAGTTCAGGTGCAGGGTTAACGGTTACATCTACTATTGCCGGGTCACTTTCACAACCGTTTAAGCTCTGAGTAACATAATAGGTGGTATTTTGGGATAAAGGTGGTGTTGTATATTCAGCACCCACCTGAACGGCATTAATCAAATCATCGGACGGATACCATCTGATATCAGCACCCTGTTCACCTTCTGCCGTTAAGAATGCCGGCTGACCGATACAGGTTGTAACAGGTTCTGCGGCAGGAGCATCCGGTCTTGCATTGATATGAACGTTAAAGTAAGTTCTTTCACTTTCACAGCCCAAATCGGAATAATTTTCAACGTATAATCCGAAATCACCGCCGCCCGGAGGAAATGCTGCTCCAGGAATGGTCAAGGTGAAAGTACCTCCGCCAAAACCGGTGGTAGAACCTGTATATATGACCGGACCTCCCGGTATACCGACAACTATGTCATCCGTATTTTCCGGTAATGTCACGGTAATGACAACATCCTCGCCTTCGCAGACAGGCTGAACATCAGGAACTGTTACCGATGGAATAATAACCGGTTCAACAAGTGCCGTAGCATAGTTGAATTCTCTGGCATAACAGCCATACTGATTACGCTCAATAATATAATAGGTTGTTAAGTTATAATTCTGTGGTGTTGTAAATAATGTCGGATCTGTAATGAAGCTAGCTGAAGACAACGATGGATCTAATGCCCAATAGAAAGTACTGTTACCTCTGCCTGTCGTATCCAGTGCAATTTCAGCAATGCCACCAAAACATACCGGCTGGTAGAACGGATCCACATTAAATCCTAAATAAGTAGGTTCCGGATTTAAAACAACGGTAACCCGAGCCGTATCACTCAAACATCCGTTTACGGATTGACGTACCCAGAATGGGATTCTTATTGGTGCATTTCCAAAGTTAAATCCTAAAGCTGCCTGCGGCACTTCAAACCATCTGCCTTCGTGAACCGGAACTGTAGCCGTAGCTGTATTGTACCAGTAAACGCTCGCACCCGGCACCAAGGAAGCTGTAACCGCTGCCAGCACCGGTCTTCTGTCGGCATAATCTCCGGAGCAAATTGGATTGTTGCTGGAAGTAACGGCCGGTGCTGCCGGAGCGTCGGTGACATTAACCACCACCGCAACCGGACTGGACAAGCAGCCTGTTGCACCTCTTTGTATAATTAAGAATGTATAAGTACCTGCTGAAGGAATGGACCCTGCAGCAACCGTAAAGGATACAGATGTAGGAGCTGTTGTAACATCCACGCTGTCTAATGGAGTTCCATCAGCAGCAGAAAGTACAACCATGCCATTTTCAGAAGTTGCTATCGTAATGGTCGCACTGCTGCCTGCACAAACACTGCTGGCAGTCACTGTAGGGTTAGATGGATCATTAATCACACTAACGGTAACAGGTATGATAGCACTAGGACAGAAAGCTCCTGTCTCAGGCAATGTTCTTACATAGAAGGTAGTCGTTTGAGCCAGGGCAGGTGTTGTATAGCTGTCACCTGAACCCACGATATCTACAAAATCCGGATCGGTAGACCACTGACCGCCTGCGCCTGCACCGGTCAGGGTAGCAGCACTGCCTGCACACACCACGGTGTTAGAAACAGCTGGATCCGGCATTACCTGCAACAGTGTTACGTCAATCTGAGTGGCAGGACTTTCGCAGCCCCCCACCGTTTGAGTAACCCAATAAGAGGTATTAGAGGTGATAGGTGTAGTGATATGCTGAGCACCAAAATTAATCGGCACCTCTAAAGAAGCATCTGCATACCATTTTACGGTAGCACCCGGATCAGCCGTTACAGATAACGTAACCACATCTCCTTCGCACACACCCGCATTTTGTCCGACAGGAGCCAGCGGCGTTTCCAGCACCTGGAAAGTACCTAAACTAACGGCACCAATGCAGGAATGTCCAACGGATCTGTAGCGAACATCTATGGAATAATCACCTGCTGCAAAGCCAAATAATGTCAGTACCTGAGGATCAGAACCGGAAGCCTGATTAATTGGTCCAAAGCTACCTCCAGCAATCTGCACACTGGAGCTATTGTAAATAAACACGTCAAAATAAATAGCGGTATCCGGAGCCGGAGCATCCACAGTGAAGTTCAGTGTTAAAGGCTGGCCTGTACATCCTACCACATTATCGACAAGATGAACAAAATTGGAATATGCATTTACCTGTGCCAATACCTGAACCGGTTCTGACAAACAACCTGCACCATCATCTTCTCTGACATAATAATAGGTATTCTGTGTCAGATTAGGTGTGACATACGTTGTACCTGAAGCCAGGAAAGAACCTACATCAGAACCTTCATACCAATGAACGGTATTCTGACCATTGTTAGGTGTAGCCGTTAAAGTTGCGTTACCATTGAAACAGGTAAAATCTCCTGTAACGGTTGGTCCCGGAATATTACAAGCCAACACATTCACTACAACAGAACTGATGGTAGCACAAGCACCGAATGCAGAATCTCTGCCATAGAAAGTGGTGGTGGTAAATAATGGGTTGGTATTATAAGTAGTACCTGTCCCTACTCTGGTTATCCCCGCATCGCTGTACCAGATGGTACTGGAGGAGGTGGAAGACAGAGAAGCAGTATTACCTGCAGTTACCGGATTAGGTGTTGCAGTCAATACAATTGCTGAACCGCTGGACGGTGTTACCGTAACGGTCACCGGTGTAGCAGCGCTTTCGCAGGTTCCCTGCGTTTGTGTTACATAATAGGTTGTTGTAGTTGTTAAGGAAGGAGTATTGAAAGTTGGCCCCACATTTTCCAAAGTTGTCAAACCCGGATTGGAATACCATCTTACCGTTGAAGCCAACGGCGCATTAGCTGTTAGGCTGGTACCTGTTCCCTCGCAAATCGACAATAAACCGGATACAACGGGTGCCGTAGTGTCTGTCACTACCAACCAGGCATACTCTACCCAGTTACTGGCAGCGCAACCGTTACCGCAGGCAGAAACTCTCACTCTGATTCTGTTATCAGAACCTGTAGCCGTAACAGAAGGAGCTGCCGGCGAAGAAGCTGACCAGGTAGAACCGCCATTGATACTGGACTGATATTCAAATGCACAGGAAGCACCTGATTCAGTGCCGTATTGTGGATTTTGCAATGTCAGTGAAGTACCTGGACAAACCTGATTGGCATTAGGTGCTTTATCAGCTGTAGGATCATTTGGATCCGGTTTAACCGTAATGGTTATCTGGTTAGAATAGATGTCTTTATATAAGGAGATACCAAAAATGTCATCGACATCTCTGCAAAACTGAACCCTCCTTCTGAAAGTGTAAGTAGTGGTTACACCACCCACTAAATTTAATACACCCGGATTGTATGTTGTTGCTGTAGCACCACCAATATCTGTGAAGCCACCGGCATTTATTCTTTGCTGCCACTGAACATTTTCAATAGCTCCGGTTGTCGGATCCGGGTCTCTAGGTGAAACAGAATTGTTAATCACATTCGGATCGCCGCCTGCACAGATAGTAGCCTCTGACGGCACGCTTAATGCGATAGGGCCGCCACTGTTAGCATCTGACAAACTGGCTTCATTCCATGTCCATCTCCACTGCCATCTTGCCCCGTAGGTCTCTGTCACGTCATCCGATGCACATCCGGATCTGAAAGAAGTCTGAACAGCAGAATAAGCACAAGGTGAGATGGAAGTAATCGATACATTATTCGCTCCGGAATTAGGACTGCCTAATCCACCGCAGTTTCCGTCATCACCACCGCTCAGAAAGCCATCCGCTTCATATCCGTTTATCTGAACATTCACCGTATTGGCTATTCCTATACCGGTAAACTGGGAAGTACCTGCATAACCTAGCCAGGTTCCACATCCCACATCATCCGCTGATGCGGTATAGGTTCCTCCCCATGATGCAGTGCCACTGTGTTTTGCCCTGAATTGAATACGTGGGTCGGGCTCGTTTCCAAAACCACCGCAGTCGTTGCCACCGCAATTACTACCGTAGCTGCCCGAGGAGACGAGTGCTCCCTGCGAGGGTCTAACTTCCAAGTTTATTGTCTGAGCAATAGCACTCTGCCAGCCTACCAGAAGAACTAGCAGTAAAAGCGAAGCGAGAAGTTTAAAATGATTGGTTTTTGTTCTGCTTATCATAATCGGTTATTTTAACTTTTAATAACGAAGGTAATAGTTTAGTGTTAATTTTAGCACAATTTTAAAATTTTATTTTTACAACTTTTGCTAACGACTGTGGAAAAGTAGAACATTATATTATAAAACAAGGGAAAATCAAGGACTTATGTATAAAAAATACCCTTTTTTGGGTAATTGATTTTGTATTTAAATACGTCTTTGAAAAGAATTATTTTAGGCCTGGGAGTGCATTAAATGAATTAAAAAAGTGTGGTGCCTACATAAAAATAAGGGTATCAACTTCTTCATTTAACAAAAAAAGTGTTGATTTAGGTCAACACTTTCAGGGGTTAAGGAACAGCTATATTCCTACTAATTCACTCTATCTGTAATCTTTTCCCAGGATGGATGCCAGTTCTTTTCTGGCAAAGAAAATACGGCTCTTGACCGTTCCCAGCGGAAGATTGAGTTGTTCTGCTATTTCGTGGTACTTATATCCTTTATAGTGCATTAAAAACGGGATACGCAGCTCATTGGATATCTTCAGCAGCGCATTCCTGATGTCATTCATGACAAATGAACGCTCTCCGGCATTGCTGATGGCAGAAGATGCATTGAGGTAGTATAAATTATCCGTACTGTCTATAATCGTACTGCGTTTGGCTTTCTTGCGGTAGTCATTGATAAAGATATTTTTCATGATGGTAAACAGCCAGGCACGGATGTTTGTCCCTTCCTGGAATTTATCTTCATTGGTCAATGCCCGTACGATGGTTTCCTGTATCAGGTCTTCGGCATCATTCAGATCCCTTGTTAAGCGCATTGCATGAGGCTTAAGTATGCTGTTAGCCATTTTAACTTCTGATTGAAAATTGAGTTGTTTCATTTTGTTTAACTTTTGTGGTGTAATATTAAACAATAAAATCGATAGTCAATGTTAAATTATTCTAAATTTTTTCTATAAACTGCAGCAAGGTGCTTATATCTGTCATTTTCATGACATTAGGAGGGAGTGTTCCTTTGAAATGGCGTATCTGATATCCGGAAAGTATGATTTGAGACGAATGAAAATTCTTAGAAAGGAGCTGCAGGTACTTTTTGAGCATTTCCCCTTTTGGATGAACCGTAAAATTGCTGAGCAGATAATCAGGCTGATGATGGTGAAACACGGAAATCAGATCATGAACCGGAATATTCAATCCGATATACATGACATCGTGATTTCTGGATTTCAACAGATAATAACTAAACAGCAGCGCCAGTTCATGGATTTCATTTTCCGGTGTGAATAAGAGAAATTTTTTAGCATTGGGTTTCAATTCTTTAGGATGCGCATCGATATTTACTATCAGCTTCTGTCTGATCAGGTTACTGATGAAATGCTCGTGTACAGGCCTTATACTGCCTGTCACCCAAAGATTACCGATCTTTTCCAGGAACGGGAAAATGATCTGAATAATCGTTTCTTCAAATCCAAGGCGCAGAATAGAATCAGAAAATATTTTAGTAAATGAAAATTCATTCAGGTCGATCATTGCCAGTACCAGAGCATTTATCTGACTGTCATGATCCAATTTCAAACTGGTTATCCTTTTCACTTCCCTTTCAATCATTTCCTGTGAAAGAGCCGCAATTTTGGAAATCTTAAACCCGTTTTGATTTAATAATGAAACATTGAGGATATACCGCAGTTCGGCATCCGTGTAATAACGGATGTTGGTATCTGTTCGTTGTGGTTTCAGCATTCCGTAACGCTGTTCCCAAACCCGAAGCGTATGTGCTTTGATGTTACTCAGTTGCTCCAGGTCTTTTATACTGTACCTATGGAAGGTTGGTAATCTTTTCTGCATACAATTGTTGTTTAAATATAATGCTAATTTTCTTAAACAAAATACTAAAGACTAAACATAAGTAAATTTAAGTTGTTCAAATCAAATGGTGTTAATTATTTTAGTACTTTTAGCTGTATAATTCTAAACAGTATAAATTTTAATTATGAATTCACCCTATTTTACAGAAGAACACGAATTATTCAGACAAAGTGTCCGGCAATTTGTAGAAAAAGAAATCATGCCCTTTGGCAACCAATGGGAAAAAGATGAAAAAATATCCCGTGATTTATTTATCAAACTGGGTGAGCAGGGATTTTTAGGCATCAACCATGATGAGGCGTATGGCGGTTCTAAGGCTGATATTTTTTATACCTGCGCCTACCTGGAAGAACTGGCCAAAAGCAGCTATGCCGGCGTTTGTGCCGCTGTCAGCGTGCATCAGTATATGGCTGTCAACCATATTGCTGAAGCGGGCAGCCCTGCATTAAAGGAACGTTTTCTTCGGCCATCCATTGATGGCAGAAAAGTAGGCGCCATAGCCATCACAGAACCGTTTGGAGGCTCCGATGTTCAGGCTATGCGGACCACCGCACGAAAGGAAGGGGATTATTATATCATCAATGGTTCCAAGACATTTATTACGAACGGACATTTTTGTGATTTTGCTGTCGTTGCCTGTAAAACAGACAGCAATGCCGGCATAAACGGAATCAGTCTGATTGTAGTAGAAAGAGGAACGGAAGGATTCACATCTTCTCAATTAAAGAAAATAGGATGGCACTCCTCTGACACCGGCGAACTTGCTTTTGATAATGTAAAGGTGCCTGTATCTAACCTTGTAGGAAAAGAAGGTATGGGATTCTTTTACATCATGGAAAGCTTTCAGATAGAAAGACTGGTGGCCGGAATATTGGGAATCGGTGGTGGTGAAGCCTGTCTGGAAACCACACTAAAATATATGAACGAACGGGAAGTGTTTGGAAGGCCTATTAAAAAATATCAGGTACTCCGACATGAGATGGTTCAACTTTATACAGAACTGGAAGCTGGAAGACAAATGACCTACAACGCCTGCAGGATGTTTCAGAATGGAGAGGTGCCTGTCAAGGAAGCATCCATGGTAAAGCTGTACATGACTGAATTAGGAAATAAGATAGTAGATAAATGTCTTCAAATGTTCGGCGGTTACGGCTATATGGAAGACTTTCCGATTGCGCGTGCCTACCGGGATGCGAGGGTTGGAACCATTGTAGGAGGCACAACACAAATCATGCGGGAAATCTTATCAAAGATAATCATAGATGATGTCCGTTACAAGAAGGTTTACAGCAACCCTGACGAAACAAGATCTACTGCTGCTGCATCAAACGATGAAAAAAGCTGGGGTAATCCGCAGACTGCCAAAGAAATCATCCTATCCATACCTTTACGAATCAAGAAAGATAAAGCTTCCGCTTACTCTACCGTTTTTCAGTTTGACCTCTCCGGAGAAAATGGCGGGCAATACACATTAATTGTAAACGATGGAGATGCCAGGATTGAAGAAGGTTTACAGGGAACACCTGAGTGTATCGTTACAACAGATGCCAAAGTTTATGAAGACATTGAACTGGGGCGATTGGATCCAACGATGGCATTTATGGGCGGACAGATTCGTGTCAGTAATATTGGAGCCATGATGCAATTCGCCAAATATTTTCACAGGATATAACAGCCTGTTAAAAAAAGAAGGCTCAGCATTTGCTGAGCCTTCTTTTTTAATTTAAACTAAAATCCAGATATTACTGAATAATGATATTCTGAACTGCAAATCCTTCTTCCCCGATAATACTCAAGAAATAAGCACCTTTTTCAATTCCGTTAAGATTAATTCTCTTTGAATTATTCCCTATTCTCAAGGTAACATCTTCTTTCAAAATCACCTGACCCGTCAGATTGTAGACAGATAAGCTATAGTTCTTATTCTTTGCAGAATAAAATCTGATTTCAAATTCCCCGTTGTTAGGGTTTGGACTAACCGTAAAGGTGATATCAAGTTTATTTACCGTAATTGCTGTCAGAGAAGCGTTAAAGTTTGCTGATATCTGTGATGGACAGTTGTTACTAATCACTTTTACCGTATAAACACCTGAACTCGTAATCTTAAAGGAAGGAACAGAGGTAGTTGCCTGCAATACACCACCCTTATACCACTCGTAAGAAGCGCCGACTACAATGGTGCTGCTGTATAACGTATCATTACTTTGGGTAATAGCCGGTGTCGCAGGGGTTGAGTTTACCGTCACTGTAGCTACTGCCGTTTTACTGCAGGATCCCGTACTTCCCGTCACCGTGTAAGTTGTTGTATTTGACAATGCCGGTGTCGTCGCAGGGTTGCCGCTCAAGCCGCCCGTCCAGGTGTATATCGTCGCTCCGTCTGCCGTCAGGGTCGCTGTATTGCCCGAACAGATTGTCGGGGAGTTCACCGTTACCGTTGGCAAGGCCGTCACCGTAACCGTCGCTATCGCTGTTCCTGTGCACGCTCCACTGCTTCCCGTCACTGTATATGTCATCGTTCCTGTTAAAGCCGGGGTTGTTGCAGGGTTGCCGCTCAGTCCGCCTGTCCACGTGTAGCTCGTGGCTCCGTTTGGTGTCAGCGTCGCCGTCTGACCCGCACAGATTGTCGGGGAATTTACCGTCACATTTAAGCCGGACGAGACGTTCACCGTGGCTACCGCCGTATTCGTACATCCGCTCGCCGTACCTGTTACCGTGTAGGTCGTCGTATTCGTTAAGGCAGGTGTCGTCGCCGGATTACCCGTAAGTCCGCCTGTCCAGGTATAACTCGTCGCACCGCCGGCCGTCAGCGTCGCTGTCTGACCGGAACAGATTGTCGGGGAGTTCACCGTTACCGTTGGCAATGGTGTTACCGTGACCGTCGCTACCGCCGTTTTACTGCAGCCGCCCGCTGTGCCCGTTACCGTATAGGTGGTCGTTCCTGTTAAGGCAGGGGTGGTCGCAGGGTTACCGCTCAAACCGCCTGTCCATACATAGCTCGTTGCGCCGTTTGCAGTCAGCGTCGCTGTCTGGCCCGAACAGATTGTCGGGGAGTTCACCGTAACCGTCGGCAAGGCCGTCACCGTAACCGTCGCTACGGCTGTCTTACTGCAGCCACCCGCTGTTCCCGTTACCGTATACGTAGTTGTACTCGTCAATGGAAGTGTCGTCGCCGGATTGCCGCTCAAACCGCCTGTCCATACATAGCTGGTCGCTCCGTTTGCCGTCAACGTCGCTGTCTGACCCGAACAGATTGTCGGGGAGTTCACCGTTACCGTTGGCAAGGCCGTAACCGTAACCGTTGCTATCGCTGTTCCCGTACAGCCACCTGTCGTGCCTGTTACCGTGTAGGTGGTCGTAGTCGTTAAAGCAGGCGTCGTCGCAGGATTGCCGCTTAGTCCGCCTGTCCACGTGTAGCTCGTGGCTCCGTTTGGTGTCAGCGTCGCCGTCTGACCCGCACAGATTGTCGGGGAATTTACCGTCACATTTAAGCCGGACGAGACGCTCACCGTGGCTACCGCCGTATTCGTACATCCGCTCGCCGTACCTGTTACCGTATAGGTCGTAGTTGAAAACAAGGCAGGTGTCGTCGCCGGATTACCCGTCAGTCCACCTGTCCAGGTATAACTCGTCGCTCCGCCGGCCGTCAGCGTCGCTGTCTGACCGGAACAGATCGTCGGAGAGTTCACTATTACGCTTGGCAATGGTGTCACTGTGACCGTCGCTACCGCTGTTTTACTGCAGCCGCCCGCTGTGCCCGTTACCGTATAGGTGGCCGTTCCTGTTAAGGCAGGGGTAGTCGCAGGGTTACCGCTCAAACCGCCTGTCCAGGTATAACTCGTCGCTCCGCCGGCTGTCAGCGTCGCTGTCTGACCCGAACAGATTGTCGGGGAGTTCACCGTTACCGTTGGCAATGCCGTCACGGATACCGATGCAACTGCCGTATTGCTGCAGCCATCTGCTGTGCCTGTTACCGTATAGGTGGCTGCACTTGTTAAGGCGGGTGTCGTCGCCGGATTGCCGCTCAAACCGCCTGTCCATGTGTAGCTGGTCGCTCCGTTTGCCGTCAGCGTCGCCGTCTGGCCCGAACAGATTGTCGGGGAGTTCACCGTAACCGTCGGTTTCGATTTAACACGAATCGTCTTACTAAACGGTGCACTTCCATTGCCTGCCTTATAAGCCCTTAAGGTGATCGTATAGGTACCGGGGTACTGAAAACTGAACTCACGGTCGTGGTGGAGGTAGAAGTGGAGGGTGTTCCGCCATTTATCGTCCACCGGACAGAGTCCGGGCTGCCGCTCGATGCCGTAGAGGTATTCGTAAACACTAAACTGCCCCCTATGCATACCGTCGAATCACTCATGGTGAAGGAGGCCGTTGCGGTTGGCGTCGTAGGTGACGGACTCTTAACATTAATATTATCAATATAGATAGAATGTCCGTAGCCTCCGTAATTTCTGAAAATGATTTGAACATTTGGTTTGTTCAGGTAACCGGCAGGAATAACCACTGAGTCGGTTCTCCACTGATTTGCAGCCGGATAAAATTCCTCCCCTTGTCCGGGCATTACCGTAGCCAAGGCACTATCCCCTTTTCTGTAGATACTTTGAGTCGTGGATTGGCAGTTATCTGTAATCAAGACTTCCAGGGTATCCCAAATCCATTTAGGGTTTGGCTGCTGCAAGCCAATACCTGTTCCTGACGCATTGTAATAAGGAGCATGAGAAAGATCGAATTTAAGTTTTGCATCCGTAACACCCGATAAGTTAATCTTGTACGTCATGATGTCATCCTTCTTTAACTGGGCATCTAATGTAGTATTATCAAATTTCATGGTGCGGTTACCAACACCATAAGCACTGTAACCATTAACTGCTTCCCAGTTGATTAACTGATTGCCATTTCGATTAACGGTTTCCCATCCAACAGGCGGAAAAAAAGCTCCTTCAAAATCTTCCACCAATGGGAATGCCCCGGTAGATGAAATGGAAACACTGATATTTTTTGTTAAAACGTCTGTCCCTCTTGAATTCGTCACCGTCAGCGTAACAGATTTTAACCCGCCGGATGTATATGTTACCTCAGGAAATCTTGCAGATGAAGTTGAAGGCGTCCCCCCGGGAAATGACCACGACCAGGTTGTAGGGCCGGAAGCATCGTACCAGAATAAAGATTTATTGATAAATTTAATCGTTTTGGAAGTACAAAGCACCTGAGTTTTAACAGAATCAGAAAAATCAGCGATTGGAGGCGGTGCCGTTGTGTTGCAGGCAGTGGAAGTTTTTAACGGAATTCTGAATTGTCCGGTATTCATGGCCGTCCACATCCTGTCTTTCTGACCTAATGTAAACATGTTGTATACATTATCGTTTACATAATCCATATAGTTCATGAACATATCCCCATTTACACCATTACCGCAGGTATTTGCTCTGTTGGGGTAGGTAGGTGTACCGTAATTTTCTATAGACTGATTGGGTGTGTCATCACAATAATCACTGCCCAGACATGTACGGGCATCCGTATAAGGCAACGTATTTCCTAAAGAATCCCTTCCGTCATCTCCCCAAATATGTCTCAGACCTAACCAGTGACCTAACTCGTGACAAACAGTGCCTCCATTATTATAAGGAACTGCTGTAACACCTCCTGTTCCAAAAGCCTGTCTTACGCAAACAACCCCATCATTATAATCGTAACCGGTTCCGCCACCTAATCCATCTAATGTAGTGGTGGTCGGGAACGTTGCATAAGCCAAAACGCCACCTGACATTCCTGGTACAACCCATAAATTACAATAGTATTTGGGATTCCAGATGGTAGCCGGTTTTAGGGTGTCTTCAATATAGGATCTTCTCCATACAGACGAACTTCCCGGCGCGGGTAAATTTACCACCCTGGTGTTAATCCGGTTAATTCCGGGTTCTGCTAAAGGGTTACCATTAGGGTCGAAATTAGCCTGACACCATTTAATTTTAGTATTCGCCTTTAACGGCAGGAATGCTGCGGGTATGTTGCCTATGTAAGCACTATTACCGGCAAAATTTGCGTTTAATACAGGAAACTGTCCGTCTACCTGCGCTTTTGAGATGTTGTAGGTTGTACCTGGCGCAGGGTTGGAAATAGAATAAAAACAAACGTGAACAATTACCGGAATCGTTACAGAATCATCTGCCATATTCCTGGAGGTTGTTCTATCCAGCATATACGTTGCCAAATTCCGCTGGAAGTCATTTTCCCATTCTAATCCGGGAGCGACTGTTCCGCATTTTTCATCATGATTTGTATGCTTAGTGTTGGCTATGGTACGGGTTGAAAGACTGCTGACCAACATCAATACTAGTACAAGTAGTAAATTATTTTTCATAAAAATTTATTTTTCAACTCAAATATACTTTTTTAGCTTAAATTTTTTAAAAAAAACGAAGTAATTAACATTATTTTCATCTCAATATTAGAAGCAAGGCAGAATAATTCCGAAAAATCAAATAATTTGCTCCATGAATCACCTTCAGTACGAAACATCCCCATACCTGCAGCAGCATAAGAACAATCCGGTGGATTGGTTTCCATGGTCGGCAATTGCTTTGGAAAAGGCATTTAACGAACAAAAACTCCTCCTCATTTCTGTCGGCTATGCAGCCTGCCACTGGTGTCATGTAATGGAGCATGAAAGTTTTGAGGATCAGGATGTGGCAAAAGTCATGAATGATTTCTTTGTATCTATAAAAGTAGACAGGGAAGAACGTCCGGATATTGACCAGATATATATGAACGCAGCCATGATTATAACCGGACAGGGCGGATGGCCGCTGAATGTAATTGCTTTACCAGACGGGAAACCTGTTTTTGCAGGAACCTATTTTCCAAAAGCAAACTGGATAAAAGTGCTCACCTATTTTTTTGAATTATATCAAAGGGAACCGCAAAAGCTGACTGAACAGGCAGAAAGGATTACACAAGGGTTACATGAAATCGAGCATATCCCTTTGTACAAAACCGAGAGGAATATTGACGAAAATCTCCTGCACATCCTATGGGAAAACTGGAAAGATAAAGTAGACTTTGAATGGGGCGGTAAAAAGGGCGCACCAAAGTTTATGATGCCGAATAATTACGAATTCCTGCTCCGATATCTTTTTCAAACCAAAAACACGGAGGTGGGTGAAGCCATCAAAACCACACTAAAGAGATGGGCATTTGGCGGGTTGTATGATGCAGTAGGCGGAGGGTTTGCAAGATACAGTGTGGACAGCTTTTGGAAGGTGCCGCATTTTGAAAAGATGCTGTATGACAACGGCCAGCTGCTCAGCGTTTATGCACATGCCTATCAGATTACTAAAAGGCCATTATACAAACGGGTTGCTGAAAAAACAACCGGCTGGCTGGAGCGTGAGATGACGGATATAAGCGGCGGCCTTTACTCGTCCCTAGATGCAGACAGTGAAGGCGTGGAGGGGAAATTTTACTGCTGGGAGGAAGCAGAATTAAAAGAAATAGCAGGCAATGATTTTGATTTGTTTGCTGAAGTGTACAACATAGATTCTAAAGGGAATTTTGAACATGGCATGAATGTATTGTTTCGCACGAAAGACCATGAATATTTTATGGAAAAATACAAGATTACAAATGAAGCATTTCAGCAGAAACTTGAAACACTTCACCGTCAGTTATTTGAAATGCGTACAAAAAAGATACGCCCGAATACCGATGACAAAATACTGACGGAATGGAATGCCATTGCAGTAAAAGGTCTGGCGGACGCTTATAAGGCATTTGGAGATGAAATGTATTTGAACAAAGCGGTCCGAACGGCAAACTTCATTTTACAACATTGCAAAAAAGAAGATTACCGGCTGGAAAGAAACTATAAAAACGGCCAGTCATCCATCAACGGCTTTTTACAGGATTATGCCTTTCTCATCGATGCATTAATCGCTTTGCATCAGGTAACGTTAGAAGGAAATTACCTGACGGAAGCTCTTCACTTCACAGAATATGTGCTGAATCATTTTTACAATACCGAAAACGGCATGTTTCACCTTACCTCCGACCAAGATGCAGCCTTAATCACCAGAAGTACCGACAGCAGCGACAATGTCATACCGTCAGGCAACTCTGCCATGGCAAAAAACCTATTATTGCTGTCAAAATATTTTGACAAGCCTGAGTACGAACAAATGAGCCTGACCATGCTGAATAATATGCTGGATGATGTGCTGAAAAACCCCATTTACTATTCCAACTGGGCAATTGTACTGGATATGCATTTGAACCTGAACAAAGAACTGGTGATTATGGGTAAAGATGCCGTTGAAAAGGCAAAAAAAATCAACCGTCATTATTTACCAAACGTATTAATCACCGGAAGTATAGAAATGAGTGATCTGCCATTAATGAGCGGCCGATACCGGGAAGGCAGGACTTTGTTCTATATCTGTGAAAATAAAAGCTGTGGATTGCCATCCGATAATATTGAAGAAACTGTACATTTACTCATGAAATAAAATGGCAGCATTGGATTCACCTGAATTATTTTTCTCATGAAGATTCTCATCACCGGCATTACCGGCTTAATCGGGCACCACCTGATGGAAGTATTGCTTCAAAACGGCTACACCGATATTCGCGGACAGTATTTTTCGAATCGAAATACGGATCCGTATACTTCCAAAGGATTAGAAATGATTCAGGCAGACATTTGCAATGAACATGCCTTGAAAGATATAACCAAAGGATGTGAGGCTGTTGTTCACACAGCAGCAAAAGTGATAGACCATGGCAGCAAAAAGGATTTTTACGACGCCCATTTTCACGCCACCGATTACTTACTCAAGGATGCCTTTCACCATAAAGTCAAACATTTCATTTATGTGAGTTCTGTCGGAGTGGCATCCGGCATCAACCGAAATAAAATCATTCCGGACGAATCAACACCCCTTGTCAAAACAGGCGTTTATTATGATGATGCCAAGATAGATACGGAACGGCTGGTGAAAGACTTTTGCAAAATACACAACCTGTTTTACACCATCATACGTCCTTCTGCCGTAATAGGAAAGGGAAGCGTATGGGTAACCGAACCATTAAAGCGGATAGATACCCCTGTTGGATTAAAACTCATCGAAGGCGGAAAACATCCTGCCTGCCTGATAGATGCAGAAAATCTGGCGAACGGGATATTCAAATGCATCACCCATGAAGCGGCACATAATCAAACTTACTTTTTCTCAGACGACTGGGACATTTCCTGGAAACAATACCTGACAGACCTGGCTGCAATGAAAAACAAAACCGTCGGCAGCTCCATACCTTTCCGGATTGCCTATACGGCAGCGAGCATTGCGGAAGCAGTATTCCCGCTTTTCGGCAAAATACCACCGCTTGCTAAAAAGTCTGTAAAAGCAACGGGTACCAACCGTACCGTTTCCACGGAAAAAGCCCGGAAAGAACTGGGATGGAAGTCTGCCATAACTTATGAAGAATCGATGAAAAGAATTAAACAGAGTTTAGAATAACCTATATCCCATCAGCGCAGCAACTGTTCCATCTTATTAATCATTTTTTCGCTGTACCAGTCTTTGCCTTCCTTTTTGACCAATATCACCTTTCCATCTTTATCCAGGAGAAAGGTAGTGGGATACCGTCGTATCCCCATTTCTTTCAGTTTCGTTTCGCTCCTTAAAAAAATGAATTCTACATTCAGGTACCTCTTCATCTCGTTGACAAGCCCGAATGACTCATCTGATATCATTATGATCTTTAGCTGCCCGTTAAATCGCAGCTGCAGCTTTTTTAAATCGTCCATTTCACGTCTGCAATCACCGCACCACGTTTGAAAAAATGAAAAGATCCGGACCGTATTTTTATATTTGTCCGGTGTAACCACCTGATTTTGCTCATCGTACAAGACCGTTTTATCAAGGGGCAGCTGTTTGTGATTAAAAACCACAAAGTACAATACATTTGCAATTGCTATCACTAAAAAAACGGGGATAAATCTTCTCTTCATGATTTTTTAATTAACAATCCGATTTAATAATTGTTCTGCATTTTTTAGATTATCAAAAATGCCGTATAGCCTATCTTTTCTTTTCCCTATATCCTCTTCTGTAAATGTTTTTTGCATGTAATCACCAATGGTAGCCGAATTGAAATTTTCGGAAATATTGACGGTACCGCCTGACAACTCATTTCCGTGCAAAGCGTTATCATTGACAAATACAAATCTGCCTGAATACAACGAATTGATGAGTTTCAGCTTCACACCGGATGGATTGGCAGCCAATGCAAGGCAAATATGCGCTCCCTGAATAAGCTTCTTCAGATCTGCATCAGACGGATCGGAAACGATTCGGATATTCGGTTTATCTTTCACAAAATCCAGCAGTAGCTCATCCGGTTTTTTTCCGGCCAACACGACGGGATACCTGCAGTCTTTCAGTTCATGATTCAACAAGTCTATTACCAGCATGTAATTATCCAGTATCGACAGATTGCCATGATACAACAGATAATCCCCCTTGCCGGGCAGGCATTCTACGGTTTCGTTTTGATGAAATACATTTTCAAAAGAGACCTCCTTATTCGGAAACTTATCTTTGTAATACTCCGTATCTGTTATGGATAAACAGGACAATACATCTGCGAACACCAGATTTTTATCATATCTGCGCAGTTTCTTATACTCTGTAAAATAAAATATCCGTTCTTTCAACGTAATAGCCGAATGAAACAGCACACTATAGTACATCCATTCAATGTTATGAAGCCGCACGATTTTCTTTCGGTGTCTTATTGCAGGATGGCTGATGAATCCGGTCGTATGTGTGGCATCAAATAGTATCGGAAAATCATTTGACAGCAGATTCCGAAGCAAATCTTCCGATTTCCTGGATTTCACTACAAAAGGTGTATCCGTAAAAATATCCTTCAGTCTTCTCTTGCGTTCATAATAAAATATCTTTTCACAATATTTCTCCAGTTCCGGCTGTGGCTTTCTTTCACCGTAAACAAAACAATGCAAATGAATTTTCACACCAAGCCGGTACAGGGATTTTAATTTATAGAATTCCTCGATAGCACCACCGTAATCCGCAGGCAGCGGAACATCAAAGCATATAATATTCAAGGAAACAACCTCAGGCATTACGTGTCAGATTTTTATAGATTTCCAGCAGCTTAGGTTGTTCTTTCTCCCAATTTAATTCTGCTGCCGCCTTCAGGCAATTTTGATGAAGCTGCCCGTACAATTCTCTGTCGTTCAATAATTTCCGGATAGCCGTTTCAATTTTCTCCACCGAAAGTTCATCTACAATGAGTCCTATCTGATATTGCCTGTTCAATTCAATATATTCGGGAAACCCGATTAAAATCTGCGGGATACCTGCTTGTATATAATCAAAGGTCTTATTGCCTAAGGAGTAATAATAACTCAGCCCTCTGTTTTCCAACAGATTTATGCCGATATAGGCCTGTTCTGTAATTGCCTTTAATTTATCAGGTGTTTGTTTACCCAGCAGCTTAACCTTTTGCTGCAGTTTCAGTTTTTGAATACTGGCAGTAACATACTGCATCTCATCCCCGTCTCCGGCAATATAAAACGGAATGCCGTCTATCTTCAACATTGCCAGGAGCATCTCATTCAGCCCTCTCCCGATATTCACCGCACCCTGATATAACAGATAAGTTGGATGACCGGTATCTTTCATCGGTACCGCCGTTTTACATTTATGAGGCAAATTCCTGATTACTTTACAGCCGGTGTGATATTTTTTATTAAATAAATCAGCGATAGACTGCGTAACGGTATAGTGCGCATCCGTATTTGGCACCAGTAATTTCTCCATCAGATGCCAAAAAGACTGTTTAAACGATTTACCAATCAGTTCGGGGCTTTCCGGAAAATATTCATGCGCATCATACACCCTCTTTTTTCGCTTCAGTTTACCAGCCAATACACCCGCAGGCAAGGTATCCAGATCGCAGCTGCAGATCATATCAAACTGATTGAGCAGTAAAAAGAAGAAAAGTCGGATATTGAATTCCGCATAAAACAAAAATCCTTTGTTAAAGAAACATTTCAGACGGGTCTGTAAAAACGGGAAATGACCGACGGGTTCAGAATCCTTTTGAATGCGGCCAACCAATTCCACAAAAAAACCATTCTGCTGCAGTGCCGAACATATGCGGTGCATACGCCTGTCAAAGACCAGATCATTGGTTACTGTGAAAATAATTTTTTCAGACACGCTTCAGTTCATTTTGATCATTCATAACAACAAGTTTCTCATCCAGCAAAAAACGAATCACCTCTTTGTATAAAGCAGCGGCAAAATGAGCATTTTGAGGCAACAGGTCGTCCACCTTTATCCAATCATTATCCGTTTTTTCCAATAGTTCCTTTTTAGCCTGGCTGAAATTAGTATCTTGCTCTAATTTCCGCCTATTTTCTAGGCAAATATCGCATTTTCCGCACGGCACCACCTTTTTTTCTCCAAAATAACTACAAATCAGCACCTGCCGGCAATCTGTGCTTTGCTCCACATAGTTCAACATTGCCTCCATTTGCTCTTCATTCACTTTTTTACGCTGCCGGATATATTGTGTATTCAGGTACAGATTACTTTCATGCATCCGCTCCGTCAGCAGCGTTATGGTAGGCTGGTCGCTGGATGGTATATAGGTTAATACTTTATTTTTATGAAGATGTTTCAGCTGCTTCACCACTTCCTTTTCATCCAGTTTTGCCAGTTTGGCCAGTTCCTTTTCACTGACTTTTGCATAGTGGTCAATTATACCGCCATATGTTCGCAGCAGTGATTTTATCAGAGGTGCATAGGCTGCATTAGCCACTTCAAAACGGTATAATGCCAGTTTATCCACCCTGAATATCGCCCTTGACGGCATCAGCACTCCTTCGCTTAACTGGAGATAATTTTCCTGCTCCAAAATTTTCAGGCAATTATACACCAATGCAGATTCCAATTTGAAGGAATGGGAAAAATGAGCCATATCAAACGGATAGGTCATCCTATTACCGCTTTCGACAGCCACACCCAGATAATTTCCCAGCGAATTGTATACTTTTTTAATCGCTTCAACCGGTGGAAATTTCTGCTTCAGTTTTTCACCCAGGTTATCCAAATCGCTTTGCGTATAAAATAAAACGGCATAGGATAATCTGCCATCGCGTCCGGCCCTGCCCGCCTCCTGATAATAGGATTCGAGATTTTCCGGCACATCGAGATGTATGACAAACCGAACATCCGGCTTGTCGATTCCCATTCCGAATGCATTGGTACAAACCATTACCGGTTTCTTATTTTGCAGCCAGTTATCCTGTTTCAGGCTTCGCTCTCTGGTACTCAACCCGGCATGATAAAAATCCGCTTTAATTTTGTTTTTCTGCAGATACTCCGCCACGTCCTTTGTCTTGTTTCTATTTCGGACATAAATGATGCCGCTGCCGTTTAATTTTTGTATAATTTCCAGCAGCTTGGGATATTTCGCTTCTTCTTTTCTTACGACAAAACTCAGGTTATCCCGAATAAATGATTTTTTGAAAACAGCATATCCCTTCCTGAACTTCAGTTTGTCAACAATATCCTCCTGGACAGCGGGCGTTGCAGATGCCGTTAAAGCTAAAACCGGCACTTTAGGATGAAACTGCCTGATTTCAGCAATTTCCAGATAGGGCGGTCGAAAATCATATCCCCACTGTGAAACACAATGCGCCTCATCCACTGCAATAAGACACACGTTCATTTGCTTAAAACGCTCGATGAAGATATCCGTCTTTAAGCGCTCCGGCGATACGAATAAAAATTTGTAATACCCAAACTGGCAATTATCCAGAATCATGTCAATTTCGTGATAGGTTAACCCGCTGAATACGGCCGCCGCTTTGACCTCTCTTCTTTTGAGATGGAATACCTGGTCTTTCATTAAAGCAATCAACGGAGAGACCACTACACAAATCCCCTCCTGCATCAGTGCCGGCACCTGAAAGCAAAGCGATTTGCCGCCGCCGGTAGGCAGCAGCGCCATAGTATCTTTTCCTTCTAAAACAGACTGGATGATCTCCAGCTGGGGTGTCCGAAATTCATCGAACCCGAAGTACTTTTTCAATATATCATGCCGGGTAGTCACTTTCTGTCAAAAATACAATATGAAACAGGAAAATTGATATCTATATTGATATTTATCATACGGCTATTAAAAAGGAATTTGTATTTTGGAATACAATCCAATAAAATGAAAATTGAAGAAAGCGAACTGATACTCAACCCGGATGGCAGCATTTATCATTTAAACATCTTGCCGGAAGATATAGCTGAGACCATCTTTCTGGTGGGCGACCCGGACCGGGTGGAAGAAGTGTCCCGCTATTTTGATAAAATTGAAGTTAGGAAACAAAAGCGCGAATTTGTAACCCATACGGGTTATTTAGGCAATAAACGACTTACCTGTCTTTCCACCGGTATAGGCACCGATAATATCGATATTGTAGTGACGGAATTAGATGCATTGGTCAACATGGATCTAAGCACCCGAACGGCAAAAAGTATCCTGACATCCTTGAATTTAATCCGAATCGGCACTTGCGGGTCTCTGCAGCACGACATTCCGGTGGATAGTTTTTTAGCTAGCGAATATGGTGTCGGACTGGATGGCTTACTGGGATTTTACAATTTTGAAGTCTCCGAAGAAGACAGTCAATTTTTAGAACCTATTGTACCTGTTGTCAGAAACCTGGGTGTGCACCCTGTGATTGTCAAAGGTTCTGACAGTTTGCTCAACTCGGTTGCCAAAGATATGCGAAAAGGCGTTACGCTCACCAATTGCGGATTTTACGGTCCGCAGGGCAGGACAGTGCGCATTGCACCGAAAGACAAGAAATACATCGACGAATTATCTGCCATCGTGTTACCCGGCGGGAGGAAGCTGACCAATATGGAAATGGAGACATCCGCCATTTACGGCATGAGTAAACTGTTAGGTCATCATGCCTTGTCCTGCAATGCCATTTTAGCGAACAGGGTAGACGGCACGTTCAGCAATGACCCTCATGGGGCAACGGACAAACTGATACGCCATATATTGGACAAGATAGTAAGTGTCTGACTAATAACAATAAAAAAACTGCTGGTTCGGGTTTAGTTTTTTAAGAAATAACTCCAGGGACTTCTTTTTGGGTTCATCCAGGTCAAACTGTACATTCTGATTCCAGTATTCTTTCACATCAAAGTACGGCGAGTTGAAAGCTGTATATGTATCCACAATTTGATTTCTGGTACTCAATCCTATCTGAAGGGCTGCATTGAAATCATCCAGGAATCCATTATCGATTTCTTTATTGCTCACCCAGGCAGCAAACACAAACGGCAATCCGGTATGTTGTTTCCATGCTGCGGACAAATCGTATTCAAAGCGGTGTTTACCCATGTGTTCAATTGCGCGGTCGCCGATAATTACGGCAGCAATATTATTTTTTATGGACTTTTCAAATCCTTCGAGTGCCGGAAGAAAAGCCACCTCCTTTTTCCAGTATTCCCGCATCAGCAACTGCACCAGTAAAACGGAGGTCCTGGATTGATAATCGAGGTAAACGGTATTGATTTCTTCGAGCGGCACATTGGAAAACAAACACACCGTTTTCACATTTCCATCGGCACCGATACAAAACGGAGACACGATCTGCGGATATTGCAGCTGGGGGATAACAGCTACCGGCACCAATCCGATATCCGCCTCATTGTTCAATAATTTCTGCGCACAAACAGCCGGTGTATCCATACTAAGCTGAATCTTATTCTTAACGGAAGAAAGATCCAGCCCGTGCAGGAAAGGCTTTGCATTCAGATAGGAAACGGCAGATATCTTTACCACAGAGCGTTTTATTTTTGTTTTTCAGCTGGAATTCCTGGATTTTCCAGATTGGCATCATTCAAATGTTCCAAATCATTTTCCTTTATTAAATCAACTTTGATTCCGTCGTATTCCAGATGATACAGACAAGTATTTTCATGTGAAAATTCATCCATTTTCGAAACCGGTTTACCCAACAATAAACAGATCAGTACCCTCAATGTTCTGCCATGCGTGCAAATCAGTATGGTTTGGTGGGCTGATTGTTTGATTTCTTCCACAAAAGGCATTACTCTATCCGCAAGGTCCTGAGCACTCTCACCACCGTCAATCTTTATGGTCAGATTTCCATTTTTCCATTCTTCGATAATGTCGTAATATGTTTTCTGTAAATCGGGATGGTGCTCCACTCCTTCAAAGATACCCCAGTCAATTTCATCAATATTCTCACGGATTTCATGTGAAATATTTTTAGTCAGAAAATGCGCGACGGTCTGATGCGTCCTTTTGAGCTTAGAGGTGTAAATAACATCAAAATCGACCGGATGGTATTTATCAAAAAAAGCCTTAGCCTGTTGTATACCGGTATCATTCAAATCAGAATTGACGCCACGTCCCTGCACCACCTGTTTGACGTTGAAATCCGTCTGACCATGGCGAATAACGTAAATTTTTTTGGGAAAATGGCTTGAATCCTGCGGCATAAATAGGTAAATCGTTGTTCAGATGCCGAAATTATAACTATTATCTCGAATAAGAAAGACCGTAAAACGGTATAAAACATTAATTAATTGCCTTTTAGAAGCCTTATATGTTATAATTATCATAATAACAGCGCCAAAATTAGAAAAGGGAAGTATAATAGCGTATCTTTGCACCAATTAAATAATTAAAATGAATAAAGGAATTGTAAAGTTCTTTAATGATTCAAAAGGTTTTGGATTTATTAAAGACGCAGAATCAAACAAAGAGTACTTCGTACACGTTAACGGCCTGATCGACAGTATCAGAGAAAACGATGAGGTAGTGTTTGAGCTGGAAGAAGGAAGAAAAGGTTTAAATGCAGTTAATGTTAAAATAGCATAATATAGCTTACCGATTACTTTTACAAGCCCCGCATTTCTGCGGGGCTTTTTTATTGCGGCTTTTGGAAGAATACGTCATTGCGTGGAACGAAGCAATCTGAATAATAATTTCATTTGTCACTTTTTGAGCCAAAAAGTACCAAAAGCTTTTATGATGTTTAAAGGCAATTTTAAAATCTATTTTTAGATTTTTAACCGCTGATAAAATAAACACAGATGCTGATGCCACGCTTCGTTTATTTTACAGCTATTGCTGAAAAACATCATAAACCTAAACCTTCTGCGGTTTGGTGGTTCATTTCAATAGAATTAAATCTTGAATTATAGAAATAATACTCTTCCTCTTCACATCAGCTAATTAACTAATTATACAACCTCGCTTTCTCCTTTTCATCTTCTTCAAAAATATAATTACTGTAATTCTGAATGACATTGTAAACGGTATCTCGTTCTATCGGTTTTCTGCCAACCGCTTTAATCAGGTTCACCAGTTCACGGGTACTCATCGCCGGATGCTGTTCTTCACTGCCGGCCATGGAATAAATCTTAGTGGTATCGTCAATCGTTCCATCCACATCGTCCACACCAAAATTCAGCGACAGCTGTGTCGTATTCCTGCCTATCATCGCCCAATAGGATTTGATGTGTTCGAAATTATCTAAATAAATTCTGGAGATGGCATAATTACGTAAATCTTCTATAATCGTGGCTTCCGGAAGGTGCTTCATCTCATTGTGCTGATTGCGAAACTTAAGCGGGATAAATGCATTGAAGCCGCCCGTCTTATCCTGCAGCTGACGCAGCCTTTCCAGGTGGTCTACCCGGTGCTCAAAGGTTTCGATATGCCCGTACAGCATCGTCGCATTGCTCGGCAGACCGATTTTGTGGGCGATTTCATGTATCTCCAGCCATTCTTGCGCGCTGCATTTTCCGCCCGCTATTTCATCCCGGATATCCGAATGAAAGATTTCAGCGCCGCCGCCCGGCATGGAATCCAACCCGGCAGCCTGCATGGCACGCATACCCTCTTCATAACTCATCTTAGCCTTTTTCAAAATATAATGATATTCGACAGGTGTCAGAGCCTTGATGTGTAAATCCGGGCGATGCGCCTTGATGGCTTTGAACAGTTCGACATAAAAATTAAAATCCTGTTTCGGTATCACCCCGCCTGTGATGTGCACTTCCGTAACGGGTTGCCCGTCGTATTTTTTAATGATGTCCAGGATATCGTCAATAGAGTATTCCCATCCCTGCTCTCTATGCTTGATTAAACGGGAATAGGAACAAAACTTACAGGTATAGACACAGATATTCGTAGGCTCCACGTGAAAGTTGCGGTTGAAATACGTATTATCCCCGTGTTTCATGTTGCGGATATAATTGGCCAGTGTTCCGACAAAACCCAACTCACCTTTCTGGTACAAGAGTACACCCTCGTCAAACGTGATTCGCTCTTTGTTTAATACTTTCTCCGCAATATTCTTGAGGGATGTATCTATTTTCAGGTTTTGAATCAATACTTCAACAACATCTGCATTGGTTATCATAATGGTTTAACAATTAAAGGTGTAATCTTGTTGTAAAAGTACATAATTGCCTGTTAATAATGAATATATTAACCACCTGGCTATATAGTCGTCTATGAGTAAATTCAAAGAATTTTGTGTAATTCTACATTTTCATAGGAAAAAAGTTCTTTAACACTTTATACAATAAAAACACAGAAAAGAATAGATTCTTTTATTCTATGTGGTTTACATTTCAGATACGTAACTTCGTACCGTGAAAAACGAAAAATTCATATTATACCTTCTCACGTTTATCTGGTTCTGCGCCATCGTGGATTTTTTACTGATGCTGCCACTCGGAACGGAATTGATGCATTTATACCACATCCAGCCCCGGGAGTACAGCATGCTGATATTTGCATTTTCGCTGAGCGGCGGCATTTCGGCTTTTATGGCTGCATTTTACATAGACCGCTATGACCGAAAAACCGTCTTGCTCACTGCATTCTTCTTTTTCGCTATCGGCAGTATCTTATGTTCCTTTGCACATACGTATCATCTAATGCTGTTTGCCAGGTTCTTTACCGGCCTGTTCGGCGGATTACTGGGCGGTGTTTCTACCGCCTATATCAGCGACATGGTACCGTATGAGCGGCGGGGAAAAGCGATGGGTATCCTGAATCTGGGGTTTGGGCTGGCTTCTATCGTCGGTATTCCATTCGCCATCTTCATTTGCGAACACATGGATGTTTTCTGGCCTTTCCGTGTGATTGGGATTCTGTCTTTAGTCACATTGATACCCGCCATTTACTACTTACCCGAAATGCGCGACCACATTCCGCCGGACAACAATAGTATCCAGGACATTGCGCTTGCCATATTTTCACTGGCAGCCTATCCTTTCGTCTATTATCTTTCGCGGGCGGCACGATACCGGCTGAAAGTAAATATCTCGAAGATTGCGGAAGTGCTGCGCGTATTGAAGGACAAGAACCTGCAAAATGCTTTGCTCTTCGGCTTCTTTCTGGTACTGGGTCATTTTATGTTCATCTCTTTCATCAACCCGTATCTGGTGGGCAACCTGGGATTCAAACTGGAAGACACCAAATGGATGTATATCGTTGGAGGCATTTCCGTTTCGCTCACGTCTCCTACTATCGGTAAATTTATTGATACACTGGGAAAGCTGAAATCTTTCCGGATTCTGATTCTGCTATCTTTCATTCCTATTTTAGTGATTTCGCATATCCATGAGGCATCCATCATGATGGCCTTACTGATATGTGCTTTCATGTTTATCTTCAACAGTGGCCGTATGATTGCTGCCCAGACTTTAATTACAGGCGCACCAACGGAAGAACAACGAGGTAAATTCCTGGTCATCGGATCTTCCCTGATAGAAATGAGTGAAGGGTTCTCCGCATTAATCGGCGGCTTGATTCTTACCAAAGACGAGGTGACCGGGCATTTGAACAACTACAACTACATTGCCTATATTGCTGTGTTGATTGGTATTCTGTGTATTTACTTAGCGAGCCGGATAGAGGTGAATGCGGAATAACACCTGATAAATATCATATCCTGTATAGAATTTACATTCAAAAAAAATGTACCTTTAAAGGTATTGTTTTGATAAAAAGCTACAGATAGCCAGACAACCTATGCTTACCCGTAAATACTATTATTATTTTCTGCTTTATGCTTTTTTTTTGGTGAGTTGCGGAAGAAAATCGGAAACGACCAAACCAGTCCGTAAAGACATCACAGAAACCGTTTTTGCATCGGGCACCCTGGAGCCGGATCAACAATACAATCTGACGGCTCAGGCGGAAGGCCATCTGACGGAATTAAATCTGGAAGAAGGCAATACAATCCCAGCCGGAAAAGTAGTAGCGGTGATAGACAATATTCAAAACACCATCAGCGCTATCGGCTCTAATGAGTTGTTATCAGTTGCAGAATACAATACCAATAAGAATGCGCCCGCTTTCAAACAGATCGAAGCCAATATCAGCGCAGCAGCAGAAAAATTAAAACTGGATATCGTGCAGGAAGAACGGTACAAAGTACTGTATGAAAAGGGTGCCGCTACCAGGAATGAATATGAAACCAGGCAACTGGCGACAAGCAGTTCCAAAGCCAACCTGGATGCACTCAGGGCTTCTTACGACGCCTTGAAAAAACAAACGCAACAGCAGTTGATAACGCAGCGAACACAAACAAAAGTAAATAATTACCTGAACAGCAACAATCAGCTGAAAGTGGTCGTAAGCGGAAAGGTCTATAAAAAATTCAAGGAAAAAGGAGACTACGTCCGCAAAGGTGATATTATTGCGACTATCGGAAATCCAAATGTACTTTATGCCAAGTTAAGTGTGGATGAGTCCAATATTGCAAAAGTGCAGGTCGGGCAGGAAGTGGCAATTCAACTCAACACGTATAAAAGCAAATACTATAAGGGCAACCTGTATGAGATACTGCCTTCCTTTGACGAAAGCACCCAGTCGTTTTACTGCAAGGTCAAGTTTACAGACTCTCTTGACTTCAAGTTAGCCCGTACACAATTACAGGCAAATATTATCATTGGCCATAAAAAGAATGCGCTGCTGATTCCCCGCAACTATTTAGGCTATGGCAATACAGTGATGGTCAAAGGTAAGAAAGAACCGGTAAAGGTAACGACCGGCTTCATTGCTGACGAATGGGTGGAAATCACCGGCGGTATTCAGGAGACAACCCTCATCACCACAGAAAATCTACCATAACTGCATGCGAACCACCGTAAATGTAGAAATAGCGCTTACCCACCTGCTCACCCGCAGGAAGCAAACTATTGTGGCGGCTTTGGGGGTAATGATTGGAGTGGCTATTTATATTTTCATGAATTCCATGATGACCGGTTTTGACCGCTCTGCCAATGAATCCTTTTTTAAAACGATGCCGCACATCCGGATTTACAAAGAAGATGTCATCAGTAGATCCATCTTGCCGGATCCCTACCAAAGCACGACCCCTGTTATCATCAATCCCAAGATCGCAACAGACGCGAAAAACCTGATTAACCCCTTTCAGATTGTCGCTATGCTGAAAAAACAACCGGATGTCGTTGCTGTAGCGCCGAATGTAACGGTCAATATTTTTTACAACAACGGAAAGTCTCAGCTAAGCGGTATTGCCTCCGGCATAAATGTGCCGGAACAAAATAAAATGTTCAACATCGAATCCTTTTTAGTGGAAGGCAATATTAACGATTTACAAACCACTCAGAACGGTATTATCCTTGGAACGGGTATTGCCGCCAGTCTGAACATTCAACTCCACGACAACATTACGGTGACTTCTTCCAAAGGCGTATTCAAGGTAATGAAGGTGGTTGGATTTTTCCAATCAAACAACTCCCTGGTCGACAAATCGAAATCATACATCAACATAGCGGCGGCGCAGCAACTCCTGCAAGCAGGTCCCACATATGTAACGGATATATACGTCAACATCAAGAATCCCGACATTTCAGACCGCTCCATTCCTGCCTTCTCCAGACTGACGGGTTATGCGGCGGAAGACTGGAAAAAAGCCAACGAAGCGATACTGTCGGCTTACAAGGCAAGAAGAATTATGGGTTATGCCATTTCCTTATCTATACTGCTGGTAGCGGGATTCGGCATTTTTAATATTCTGAACATGTCCATCCTGGAAAAAATGAATGACATCGCCATACTTAAAGCCACCGGATTTTCCGGAAAAGATGTCGTACGCATTTTTGTGTCACAGGCTGTATTCATTGGGGTAGCAGGTGTTTTGCTAGGCATCGCGCTGAACTTCGTTCTGGTGCGGGCGATGAGCAATGTCTATATTGGCGGCGACACCGGATATTTCCCCATACGCCTTGAACCGCTTATTGTAGCCGAAGGAATCCTTTTCGGATTAATCATCACCTTTATCGCCGGTTATATTCCATCCCGGAAAGCTGCCAATGTTGACCCGGTAAGGATTTTCAGGAAATGACGGATAGGAAAATCATATTGAGTGCGAAGGGCATCGGTAAATATTTCTATGAACCGGTGAAGTTCAAGGTATTGGACAGCATAACATTTGATATCCGTCAGGGCGAATTCCTCAGCATCATTGGTAAATCAGGCTGCGGAAAGTCCACGTTGCTCTATATCCTTTCCACCATGGATACGGATTACGAAGGCGAACTGATCATAGATGGCGAAAACCTGACACACTATAAACAGGAACAACTGGCCGCCATCCGCAATGAGAAAATCGGGTTTATCTTTCAGTTCCATTTCTTACTCCCTGAATTTTCCTGTCTTAAGAACATCATGATTCCGGCATTAAAACTTGGGAAATATTCCAGAGAAGAAATTGAAGCCAGAGCGTATGAAAAGCTGAAATTGCTGGGATTAAAGGACCAGGCACTGAAACCGTCTTCCAAGCTTTCGGGCGGTCAACAGCAGCGGGTGGCGATTGCAAGGGCCCTGATCAACGACCCGCTGATCATTATGGGTGATGAACCCACCGGAAATCTGGATACTGCCAATACAAATAACGTATTTGACATATTAAAAGAACTGGCACATGATTTCAAGCAAACCATCATAGCCGTCACACATGATACGGATTTTGCCAGAGCCTCAGACCGAACCATAGAAATGGAAGACGGAAAGATCATCAGCCTGGGGTATTAAAGATTACCCGGTCACGAGATCACAGACCGCTTCCACCCATTTGTCTTCGGAATTCAGGCTTTCCACCAGTGTGATGCTTTCGCCGCCATGTTCTTGGTACAGTTCCAGGTATTCCGTACGGATTTCGTACAAGGTTTCCAGGCAATCCGCCACGAATGCCGGGGAAAAAACCAGCAGCTTTTTCTTACCTGCTTTTGTCAGTTCTGGGATGACTGCCACCGTATAGGGTTCCAGCCAGACTTCCTTCCCCAAACGCGACTGAAATGTCACGGTAAATTTATCTTTCGGGAGATTCAATTTTTCCGTAATCAGCCTCGTCGTTTCATAGCATTGCGCTTTGTAACAATGCTGATTGATTTCTGTCATCTTCGCACAGCAGTCTTTGTTTTGCAAACAATGCTTACCCGTAATATCGGCGTTCTTTAAATGACGCGCCGGCAAGCCATGGTAGGAAAACAAGACATGGTCGTAATCATCGAAATTGAATTTATTGCCCTGCGCCGCAAACGCATCGATAAATTTCTCCTTGTCGTAAAAATGATGAATATATTTCAAATCCGGAATGGTCAGCCATTTGGATGTAATTTCCTGTACTTTCTGAATCACTGAATCGTTACAGGCGGAAGAGTATTGCGGAAACAAGGGCAGCACCACAATCTTATTCACCTGCTGCAGCCTGAATTTCTCCAGGACACTCGCCAGACTTGGATTTTGGTACCGCATGGCATATTCCACCACAAATTCATCACCATTCAGTTTTGCAGCTACTTTTTTAGTCAGGTCCTGCAGGTGATAAAGCAAGGGCGACCCTCGGTTCTTATCCCATATCTCGCGGTAGGTTTTGGCAGAATTTTTATAGCGCAGTGGAACAATGATGCCGCGCACCAGCAATTGGCGAACCAGCCACGGATAGTCAATCACACGGCCGTCGGTTAAAAACTCATTCAAATATTTAAACACATCGCCATTGTTCGGGCTGTCGGGTGTTCCAAGATTTACGAGTAATATGCCGGTCTTTTTGATCATACCTTATGTTTGATATCCGTGTCTCTTTTAAAAAAATGAAAGATTTACGCCTGTATAAATAAATTATCAAATGCATTGTTCATCACAACGGTTGTTTTATCAATATCTTCATCCGAATGTGCCGCAGAAACAAAACCCACTTCATAGCCGGAAGGACCGAAATAGATGCCATTATCCAGCAGGTAGTGATACACCTTGGCGAATAAAGACATCTTGCCTGAATTAATCTGGTCGGCACGATTCAGGTGTGCCATATCGGAAAACGCAAACCAGAAAATGGAACCGATATTGTAAATCGTAATCTCGTAGCCTTTCGCACGGATATGCTGCCGGATGCCATCTACCAATTTATCAGTCTTATGTTGCAGCTGATGGTAAAAATCAGGCTGCAAACATGCCGTAAGCTGCGCCGCACCTGCGGCCATCGCCACCGGATTACCGCTGAGTGTGCCTGCCTGGTAAACAGGGCCGAGCGGCGAGATATGATTCATGATTTCATGGCTGGCACCATAGGCACCTACCGGCATTCCGCCGCCGATGATTTTTCCGAATGTGATGATATCGGGTTGTATCTTATAAAGACCCGCTGCACCTTCAAAGCCGACACGGAACCCTGAAATGACTTCATCGAAAATCAACAGAACGTTATACTTCGTACACATTTCGCGGAGATACAGCAAGAATTTATGCGACTGAATCAGCAATCCGTTATTGGCCGGTATCGGCTCTATGATGACAGCGGCAATTTCGTGGTGCAGTTTTTCCAAAGTTGTACGAAAGGCTTCCTCGTCATTTAACGGCAACACGATGGTTTCATTCGCAAAGCTCTCCGGCACACCGGCAGATGTTGATTCACCGAATGTGACCAGACCGGAACCCGCTTTCACCAATAAAGAATCGACATGTCCGTGATAGCAGCCTTCAAACTTGATGATTTTTGATTTTTGTGTGACACCGCGCGCCAAACGCAATGCGGACATGACCGCTTCCGTTCCGCTGCTGACGAATCTTATCATCTCGATAAAGCTATGATTCGAAATAATCAATTCCGCCAATTGGTTTTCCAAAGCTGTCGGCGTGCCGAAAGAAGCGCCATTTTTAACGGTTTCAATAATTGCCTGTTCAACAGCATCATTTGCATGGCCGAGAATAAGTGGGCCCCAGGAACAGCAATAGTCAATAAATTCATTGCCGTCTTCATCCCAGACATGGGCACCTTTTCCTTTTTTCATAAATACGGGTGTGCCGCCTACTGATTTAAACGCACGCACCGGAGAATTGACGCCTCCCGGCATCAAGGATCTTGCTTTTTCAAAAAGTCGTTTGGAATTATCTTGTTTCATTTGTTTACATTCATTCACTCTAGAAAAATAAAGCGTAAAAATACGAAATCGGATGTATTGTTTGGATTAAATGATCATATATTCTCTTTAGAACTGCGGATCATTTCGGCGTAATTCTGTTTCAGGAGCATTGCCCGCACTATCCGGACAATACGTTTTTCTTTTGTTTCCGGGGTTTTAGCCGCATCCACATATTTGCTGAAATAGTTCTGATGAGAAGACGGAAGCGATGTAAAAAAGGCTAACGCCTCCGCATCATCCTGCAGGCAAAGCATCAGGTCCCGGTTTAATTCATATTCCGTTTCATCTTTTTCCAGTTGCACAAAAATCTCCGCCCCGGTCTTTTTCCCCATCCGTTTCCGCAAGTCTGACTTCAATGGAAGAATATAATTTCCTTCGCCCATCGGTATTAACGATATACCATTGATAGCAGTTTCATCGAGGTATCCTTTTACCCTAAACGATTTTTTGTCACCCGGATTCATCTTTTCGGCAATATCAGATGGAATAAAGATATAGGACCAGCCGGTTTTCTCCCCTTTTCTGCCAAATTTTTCTATGACGGTCTTCCAATCAGGCATCTTTCCATTTTGGTAGCTGAATATAAAAAACAGTATGCTCACTTACGACGGAATCAAACCATATTTTTCCATTCATCCGTTCCACAATATTCTTGCTAATGGCCAATCCCAATCCGGTACCACTGGATTTTGTGGTGAAATTGGGCTCAAAAATGTGCGTTCTCTTATCTTCCGAAATCCCAATACCATTGTCTTTTACCAAGACAACATAACCGTCTTCAGTTACATTCATTTCTATATCAATTCGGCCTTCTCTTGTTTCGGGTATTGCCTGTGTGGCATTTTTAATCACATTGGTAAACACGCGCATCAGCTGTTCCCTGTCGCCGTATACGTACGCATGTTCCGGCAACGGGCTGACGGAAATCTCCACATGCTCCATTTCCCTGAATAATTCTATCGTTGAAATCAGCAAGGGTACGCTGTCCACCTTTTCAAAACTGCCCTGCGGCATTTTGGCAAAATCTGAAAAGGCTGTAGCAATATTGGATAAATTATCTATCTGCTCAATCAGGCGATGTGCTATTTTTTCGGTCATATCCTTGATATCCGGCGAGTCATCTCTGAGTGCACGTTGTAAATGCTGAATACTCAGTTTCATCGGGGTAAGCGGATTCTTAATTTCGTGTGCCACCTGTTTGGCCATTTCCCGCCAGGCTCCTTCCCGTTCTGACTTTGCCAACAAATCCGCGCTCTTTTCCAACTCCGCCAGCATGAGGTTATATTGTTTCACCAGCAATCCGATCTCATCATCATTTTTCCAGGTAATCGGCGTATTGGTTTTACCAAACTGCAAGCCTTTAATACTTTCGGAAATAAGCGTCAGCGAATTGGTAATCGAACGCGACAAGACGACGGCGAAGAAAGCGGCTGCTATCAGGAAAATCACATATACATTGACCAGCGCCACTAAAAAATAGGACAAATCTTCCTGAAAGCTTTTTTGTTTTCCGTAATAGGGGAAATTAAAATAACCCAACACCTTCCCATTGCTCCTGAACGGCTGATAGGCGCTTAAATAGGTAAGATTGCCGACCGTTTCATCCTGTACAAACTTAGACTTTCCTTTGATGATTAAATTATAATAAGCACCGGCATCCATCTTTTCCGATATCAGATTTCTTTTAAATATCTCCGGCTGAGAGGACTGCAGCAATTCCCCTTTAGGACTGTAGACATTAATATCCAGAGCGTGTATGGTCGAGAGCGTTTTGGTCTTTTGCTGTATCACCTTATCGAATGTATTGCTGCCATACAAAGGATATTCTTCGAGGTAATATTGTGATACATTCTTCATCACCGTATTCACTTTCTTGAGCAGACGGTTATTGTGATAAAGGTTGTACTGGTACTGAAAATAAACCATGGTTACAACGCCAATCACCAGTAATGAAAAGAGCACCAGTGTAATCATGGAATTCTGTATTTGTTTTTGCAATGTATTCCCTTTTAAGAAATTCCGCAGGGAGTCGTTACCCCAAAATCTTTCAGAAAACCCGATGTAATCCATCAGGATGAAGAAGAACAGAAAGAATATCAGGATATAGGAAAAAACAGACAAGGTACTCAACGCAGGCTGATTGCTTTCGGACAGCACAATTTGTTTATCCCTGCCGTAGTAAATCATGTGATTATAGTCGTTGTTCTTGAAGTAAGTAAACTCCTTGTTGGACTTTACGGGAAAATTAAACTTTATCTGATATTCATATTCCCCTTTCTGCTTAACCAGGTATTTGCTGTCATAGATGGCATATGAAAAATTGTCAAACTCTTCGTCGTAGTAATTTTTCTGTTTCAGCAACAATTCGGGATAAGCACTATATGAACTGAATATTTTAGGAATGAGTTCTACAAACAGGTAACCCAACAACACGCCATCCTCTTTAATTGGGAAATAGCCCAGGTATTTTTCTCCGTTTTCCTTTATCGACAGATAATAGAAATTAGCTGAGATTGATTTGGCTTTTTTGTAAAAGCGGGCATTATTTAATTTATAAAATTCCTTTTGGGCAATCCCCACCAGTGGAACCCCATCTTTGTCAAACATATAAGTCTGAATATGATACCGCTTTACAAACTGCTTAAAATATTTGGAAGAAATGCGTTTATCAACATCGAAATTTGACAGATAGGGACTCTTAAAATAGGATTTAATAAAATTATCCTTTACTATCTGCTGTTCCGTCTCAATCAATCCAAACTCTTCACCTACGTCGCGCTCCGCTACCAGTTCCTCCATTCTGTATTTACGCTTTTCTATATCCTTTTTACCGGTATTGTAGATAACTACCACAGAAGTGAGGAAAGCAATCAATGACAACAAAACCAGATTAGCTATAAATCTGTATTTCCTGTTGTTCTGTATAAACGAATGTTCGTAATAAAAGAACAGAAAGAAAGTAAAGAGCCACAGGAGCAGAAAGAAAGGATAAAAGAGATCCGTGAACTCTCCGATAATATAACCAACTGCCCAACCGATCAATGCATAAACCAGAAGATAAACAACAAACCGTTTGTCCGGTTTTGCATCGAAAATCCATTTCATCCAGTACAACAAACCTGACATCAGCAACCCAAAGACAACCAGGCTGATAAAGGTGTACCGGTCTAAAGTGTTAATCAGGTAAAAATTGAAACTGATAACGGAGTTCTGGATCACACTCTGCATGATATATATCATCACAAAATAAATAGCCACCGGAAATGCCAGGATAAAATAGATAAAATTCATTCTTATTTTATCAGATGGAATGAACCTTAGGAAAGAAAGCGACCAGGTCAGCAAAAAAATCCGGATCAACAAGGCGCCCAGCGTATTGCTCCAGTAAGCTGAGGCATACAGATTGGAAGAAAACAAGAGAGAGGTTTTAGTCAGTGAAAATAATTTCAATTGATTGCACATCAGCTCTGTAAATAAGGATATGAGTAAGACAACTATAAATGCTGTCCAGTATCGCTTGCGGTTCAGCATCTGTTTAATGATCTGATACATGGACCAGAACAACAGGAGCAAACCAAATATTTCCACCAAAACGATATAGGGATTGTAGATGGTGTCAGCGTTATCCGCCACGCGTATCGAGAATAAGTAAGTGCCGCTATGGCTGAAGACGGAATTTGTCTTACTGGTTTCTTTGTTGGATACCACAAATCGCTTCAGGAACGGATGATTCCAGACGAATCCGTTCGCAAGGAATTTATTGTTGGTGGAATACTGGAAATAAACCGGTAATAGCGCATAAACATTTACCAATCCGTCCTCAGAAGATTTATGAATCACCTCGTAAAATCCGTTCGCTTCCTTAAGAAAATGAATGTCGCGTTCAGAAAGTTTATCTATGTTTTCAGGAACGAATGAATTTGCAGACCAGAAAACAAGTGCATCTTCCTTATAGACATACAGCAGTATTTTCCCATCCTTGTTATACTGATTATTGACCGCAATGATTTTATCGTATGAATCCGCGGAAGTCAGTAACTGCGGTGACTGAACCATTTTTTCAGCAGCCTTTTCCTGCGCATGCAACTTACGTTCTACAATTCTTTTGGCCTTATACACGTTGGGTGCAACCATCTGGATCGTATCTATCAACACACTAACGGTTAATAATACTATGCCTGCAACAGCGGCGACGGCAACCTTATGTTTTCTCCAAAAATCCAATTTGTTAAATTTCTTTCTTTAATGTCTCTTTGGCCTTATTCCATATTTCATCCAGTTGCTCCAGATTCATATTATGCATATCCAAATTATGTTCCCTGGCATACTGTTCCATCCAGCGGAAACGCTTCATGAATTTCTGGTTTGTTTTCTCCAATGCTTTATCAGCATCGACGTCAATGAAACGCGAATAATTAATAAGCACAAAAAGTACATCTCCGAATTCCAGTTCTATTTCCTCCTGATTTTGGGACGCTACAGCTTCCGACAGCTCCCCCAATTCTTCCAGCACCTTATCCATTACCTGTTCCTTATTATCCCAGTCAAAACCTAAGCTTCTGACCTTATCCTGTATACGCTGCGATTTGTTGATAGCCGGCAATCCGGCCGGCACACCTTCCAGCACAGATTGCTTACCTTCTTTCAGTTTCAGCAATTCCCAGTTTTTCTTTACATCCTCTTCATTTTTCACCACCACATCTCCATAAATATGCGGATGACGGAATGTCAGCTTCTCCGAAACGGCATCTAAAACATCTGTCACATCAAACTGATTTTGTTCTTTTCCGATTTTACTGTAAAAAACGAGGTGTAAAAACAAGTCCCCCAGTTCTTCCTTAACAGATTTCCAGTCTTCCTTTATGATAGCATCTGAAAGCTCATAGGTTTCTTCAATGGTCAGCTTACGAAGTGTCTGAATAGTCTGCTTTTTATCCCACGGGCACTTTTCCCTCAAATCGTCCATTATGTTCAGTAAACGCTCAAATGCAATTAACCTGGAATCCATGATTTTTTATACAAATCTACTATTTTGAAACAAATAGTTGTTTTTGATGTTGACTAATTAGAGCATTTCCCGTACAAATGATTCATTATCTGAAATTTGACTGTGTAAATCTGAGTCCATTTCAACAGGGAATGCTGTCCGCATTGCTGGTTACGCTTATTTCGATTGTCTGTTTAGTGTTTCATCAAGATTCCATGTTGGCCTGGGATATGCTGATTTCTCCCATTCTGCTGTTTTGTTTTTACAATCCAGTCCTCGGAGCTTTCCAGCAAAAACCACTCCAATATTTTACAAAATCTACTCTGATATTCATTTCAATTGCCTTCTATATTCTTTTCTCCGGTAATTTTATCTCTGTTTTTTCCTACAAACAATCCGGTGAACTGCACTTATTTACAGCATTGATTATTATATTTTACTTATTGATGCATCTGCTCACCCTGATTTTTCGCGGAATCTTATATTTGCTGACACAAATCGATGACTGAACAGTCCCTCCATTTCCTTCTTTATCCGATTCGTAACGACCAATGCCGCAAAATTAAAAAATCGTATCCTAAATTATTGTTAATCATTTGATTATAAAAATATAGTATTATCTTTGTTCCATGGTACGCGCTGCAGTCAGAAATATCATTTTATTGGCTTTTATTTCATTAGCCGGTATTATCACCACACAGATTTTCTGGATAAAGAAAGCGGTGGATTTAAAAGAACAGCAATTCAACCACAGGGCATATGTAGCACTAAAAAGTGTCGCCGACAGATTAATCCGGGACTCCAAATACAATGTAGAGTTAGACGGAATTAACAAAAAGGCATCCAACTATTACACTCTCGACTTCAGCTCTCCGGTGAATGTCACCATGCTGGAGAGCTACCTGATTATTGAATCAAAGAACCAGAACCTCAATGCCGACTTTGAATATGGTATCTTTGAATGCACCACCGACTCCTTTTATTTCGGGCGCTTTATCAACATGAGTAATGTCGGGGAAATCGAGCAGCTCAAAATCAAGGCTAAGCCCTCCGAAAACTATTATATCGGCGTGCTGTTTCCCAAGAAGAGAAGTTATCTGGAAGACGATTTCAACCTGCTGCTGTTCTTCTCTGTGGTTTTGCTGGTGGTCATTGGGTTTTTCACCTACACCATTCTGGTCATATTAAAACAAAAAAAACTCAGCGAAATCAAAACTGATTTTGTGAACAATATGACACATGAGTTTAAAACACCCATCTCCACCATCGCTCTGGCAAGCGATGTTTTGATGCGAGATGATATCATTCAGAATCCGGAACGGCTGAAACATTATGCCAGTATCATCAGCGATGAAAACAAACGGTTGAAAAATCAGGTGGAGTCGGTATTGCAGGTTTCCCAGATTGATTCCAATAAGCTGCAGCTCAAACTGACGGATGTTGATGTTCATGAATTGATTCATCGAATCATCAAGAACTTTGAACCGCGGGTGGCGGAACTGCACGGCACTATAAAACTATCCCTGAATGCCCAAAACACATTGATATCCGCAGATGAAGTACATTTAACCAACATTTTATACAACCTGCTGGATAATGCCATCAAATACTGTGACAAGATTCCGGAAATTCAGATGACCACCGTCAATAAGCACAGAGGAATTGAAATATCGGTAAAAGACAATGGGAAGGGTATAGAAAAAGAGTCCCAGCGTATGATCTTTCAGAAATTTTTCAGGGTTCCGAGCGGCAACCTGCACGATGTAAAAGGGTTTGGACTCGGCTTGTTTTATGTGAAAAATATGATAAAACTGCATAAAGGCAAAATAGCCTTACACAGCGTCCCAAAGGCAGGAACGACATTTACTATTTGGTTTCACAATAAATCTAAGTAACTTTAAGATAGCTTATTCATATTCATCAAATCTGACGCAAATGGAAAAGGTAAAAATATTATTGGCAGAAGACGATCCGAATCTGGGATTTATCATCAAAGATAACCTAACCGACAAAGGCTACCACGTGACGCATTGTGTTAACGGACTGGATGCCGAGCGTATTATTTATAAAGAAAAATTCGACTTATACTTACTGGATGTCATGATGCCGAAGAAAGACGGGTTTACCCTTGCACAGGAAATCCGGGAAAAGAAAGACGATACGCCTATTATTTTTCTGACCGCCCGTGAAATGCAGGAAGACAAACTAAGGGGTTTTATCGTTGGCGGTGATGACTATATCACCAAACCGTTTAACTTTGACGAACTGGTCATGCGGATGGAGGCCATCTTAAAACGCACCAAATCTGCTGAACCGGAACAAAAGGAATTTTCCATCGGGAAATATATCCTGAAAGTGGATGAACTAAAATTATATAAAGGGAGCGAGATTGCTTCACTTACCAAAAAAGAAGCCGCCCTGCTCGAATATCTCGCCAAATACATCAACCAACCTGTCAAACGGGAAGATATGCTGGTGAAAATATGGAAAGATGACAGCTACTTTGCCGGGAGGAGTATGGATGTGTACATCACCAAACTCCGTAAATATTTAAAAGACGACCCCAATGTGGAAATACAGAATGTTCACGGTGTAGGTTTTAAGTTGATGATTAAACAGTAAATTTGTGCATGAATCTTAAAACACGCTTTTTAAACCTCTTCAGGCGAATCAGCCGGATACCTTCGATTGAAAGCAAATTAGCGGAAAGTATAATTAACGGCAGTAAATTATCCCAGAAACTGATTGCCGGCAACCAGCTTTATCCTAAAGGATCCTTCAGGAATTGTACCAGAAACAATATCAACTACCGTGTAGATATCAGTGATTACATGGAACATGCCATTTACTTCGGCATCTCCGACGGCGGTGACTTTGACCGACGGGTCTTATATAGTCTGATTAAGGAAGATTTCGTCTGTTTCGATGTGGGTGCAAACATTGGCGAAACCACCTTCAACTTCTCCCGGCTGGCACCCAGAGGAATGATATACAGTTTTGAACCGGTTCCCTTCTTATTTGAGCGTTTAAAAACCAATTTCAACCTCAACCACTTCCACAACATCTCCTTACAAAAACTGGCTGTCTCAGATAAAAAGGAAGAGTTATTTTTTGAGATTCCGGATAATAAAAACAGCGCAGGCATTTCTTTAAACAAGGAGAAATCATCCAAATCCGATGTCGTCTATTCCATCACCATTGATGAGTTTGTCCGGCAACACAACATCCCAACAGTTGACTTTATAAAAATAGATGTCGAAGGTTTTGAAAATTTCGTCATCAACGGTGGCGTCAGCACTCTTATAAAATTCCATCCGATTCTATTCATTGAAATCGACAACAAGAACCTGAATAAGAACGAAACCTCCGAAAAGCAACTGCTGACTCAATTACAGGATAAATTAGGATATGTGCTTTATAAGGTAGACGGCAACCGGACAATAAAGATCACATCCATTCAGGATACCAATGAGCATTATGATGTATTGTGTATTTTTGAAATGAATTAACCATTTTATTTGTAATTTCAAATTTCCTAAAAATAGAGCATGAAAGCAAACCTCCATATTCCGAAACGACTTTCCCCGTATGCTGCCATAACCGGTATGCTGCTACTTCTTGTCACTTCCTGTGCGAAGGGCCCCGAGACCTTTACAGGGCTGAATATCGGACAGGAACATCAGGGCGGCATCATTTTCTATTTGACCGATGCCACCAAACAACATGGACTGATAGCGGCAAAATCCGGCTGGAACGGCACAGCCGATGATCCTAAATCCACCTGGGGATGTTCCGGAACAACCATTACCGGTGCTGACGGACAAAATGTGGGTACTGGTGCTCAAAATACCCAGGATATCGTAACCGCCGGATGTAATGGTGCGGGAAAAAACTGTGCCAACCTTACATTGAATGGCTTCAGTGATTGGTTTTTGCCGTCTGTAGAAGAATTAAAATTAATCATGCAGTTTAACGGTTCGGTAGATTTGGGGTTAAAGCCAGGTGTACTGTATTTTTCATCTTCCGAAAACGGTACCGGTGCGAATACGATCTCTTCGGATGAACCTTATACTCAGGAAAACTCAGATAAAGCAGAAGAACATCACTTTAGACCGGTACGGTCATTTTAACAATCCCTTTTCTTCATAACCTACTCCTGCAGCTTCTTCCTGTTTTCAAATGCGAAAGACAGGTTGATAAAGAAATTACGGCCTTTCCTCGGAATGTTATTCCAGTCGGAATAGGTAGAATAATGGGTATCCCCGATATTTTCTATGCCAAATTTCAGGTATAAACGGTGCTGCTGTATCAATAACATATACCCGGCTGAGAAATTTACAACAGCATAAGCGGGAGTTTTATCTTCCCCATACGCTTTACTGTATGCATATTGCTGAGATGCTCCTTCCACGCCCAGTTCCATATCCAGTGCCTTTATTTTATAAGCAAGGCTCACCCTGAAACTGAAAGGACGGATTAAAGGCAGATTCTGATTGTTATAATCCCTGCCCACGCTATAGGTAAAAGCCGCTTTGGTTCTCCACGAAGGATGAGGACGATAATCCAATCCCAACTCGGCATTAAAGATATTCACCGACTTGAGTGCCTTATATTCCCTCACCCCCGATGCACCGATAGTCATATGGATAAAGGCTGTATTGGGAATACCGATAATGTAATCAAAAATATGAAACCAGGACGTTGTCATATTCGCCTTGAACTTATTCATTTTATACGTCGCACCACCGTTCACTTCTATGGACTTTTCATTTCGCAGAGAAGGATTGCCGATATAGTCATAGCGGTCAAAACTGTTAAACAGATAAAATCCATAGCCTTCAGAAACGGAAGGTGCGCGTTCTCCATACCCTATTCCCGCAGATACCTCGAAACCATTTTTCTGAAAGACATAACCTGTCTGTGCACTCATGATAAACCTGTTTTTGCCGGCATTCATTCCGGGGTAAAAAATGCGCAGGCTGTTTAATCCAAAATCACTGGCAATATAATTTCTATGGAAACCCAGACCAGCAGAATAATTCAGCACGTGGCGTTGCTTCCAGCTTATTTTGTCTTTAAAGTTGACACCGGTATAGATGGTTCTGACATCCGGCCAGGTATACATAAACATGATGTTTTCCTCCTTATTCTCAGGATACATCGTCATCTCCGCCTTTGACTGATTATAATAAGCATTCAATGTAATGCCGAATTCCTGTTTCTTCTTAGTTGCTTTCAGCCGGGTATAAAAGCCATACGTCGTACTCCAGCCCGGCATATCCATATGAATAGGTACGTCCGGACGTTTCGTATCGTCCATCTTATGGCTGATGGTATTAAAATATACTTTCGTATTCCACTCTTCTATGAATGCATTCAGATTTTCCGCCGTATGCTCAATCGTTCCAATATAAGCGCGGGCAAGCGAGACATCCATCGGCAAAGCCGGATAACCCACATCTTTGGCGTTGTCAAAGATAAATGAACCGATAAGACTGTGTTTGGCGTGGAGTTTAGCGCCTAAGGTAACCGACGTATTGTATTTAGTAAACTGTGAAAAAGGGACAACTGTTCTTTTACCTGCTGAATAATTACCCGCATCCCGGTACATAAAATCAACATCTGCAAAAAAGGTTGGATGTGCGTATTTTATACCGACTCCGGTAGTAAATAGATTGCCGTTGGATTCATATCCCAGATCTACCGACCCGCTCCAGCCCGGATAGCAGAAATCATGTTTGGTCCTTACCAAATCGATGGCGCCTCCGATGGTAGGACCGTAGGCAGAACCTTCCTGTCCGGAAAATATATTCACCTCCGATAAATTGGAAACATCCACATAGGAGGTAATCGGATCCATCTTATCGGTGCAGGCGCCAAAGATATGCATGCCGTCTATAGTAACCAGAAGGCGCTCTGACGACATATTGTTGACCATAGGTTCCCATGCATAATTACCGCGCTTAATCATCGAAACCCTGGACGATTTCTCCAAATACTCATCCAAAGATGATAAGGGCTTGGATTGTTTGTTGTAATTAATCAATACCTTACTCACCACCACCACTTCCTCCAATTTCACGGAAGGCAGCGTATCAATAATTTCGGCTTGAGCTTTCAGCACCGGAATTAAAGAAAACAATATACCTGCTGTAAGAAAAAACGATTTCATAAAATGCTATTATCAGCATCAGCAATAAGCCGCCTTTCAATCTGACAGCTTATATACTGATAGCATTAAAGTTATATTTCCACTTCCAAAAACAAGCTGCTGCTTTCATTGGAAACCGTTACTGCCTCTCCCATTACAACCTCACTTGAAGCATTCTTAACGATCAGGTTCAGTTTCCAGTAGCCGGTCATCGTCAGCGATAGTTTTCCGTGATATAAATTGTCTGTTGCACTGAAAACAGGATTTTCATTATTTGGTGAAGAATGGTTGCCCATACTCGGCATTCTAGGGTCCATTTCTATGGTAAAATCCGTAACCGCCGGAAAGGACATCATACTTTCCATTGTAAACAAACCCACTACCAGATCATTCACTGCAACGGCAGGGTTTGCCGGTTCTGCCAAGGCTACGATATATTTTTTTGTATCGGAACCGGTGAAGACAGATACCCGCTTCTTCACAGAATTGGGTACAGACACCGTATCTTCTACAGAAGACGAAGCTCCGCCTGTTTGAAAGTTCAGTGACAGCGTCCATCTTTCCGTTGCGTTTTCAGGCATCTGAAATACGATGAAACCTTTGTAGACAGTTGTTTTTCCGGCTACTTTTGCAATAGCTGACTTAGGGCAGGAGTGTGTCATAGCCATCATGTGCATGAGAGGGCTCCAGTTAATCACCGCATCCGTTTTATAGATGGCTGTTTTCTTATCTCTTATACGCAGATAAACTTCATTATACCCTACCTGTAAAGAACCGGTCTTGGTATAAAGTTCCACTATATTGGTATCATTTGACATTTCCTGTACTTTTACCAATCCTTCCGTTTCATTTACGGGGAGTGTCTCTTTTTTACAGGAAAACATGAATATGCTGAACATGGCCATAGCCATAAAAATTACTTTTTTCATAAAATTATTTTTATTTTTTATAAATTGACAACTTGGAGAATCCTTTGCGCATCCTATTCGCATGAATAGAAAAATCAATTGCACTATCAATCAGGATAGCCGTTAAAGATTACAGGACAGAGGAGGCAGGCGGGTGAAAAAAGTCCTTGTAAAATGAAAAGGAATACAATTCTGCATACCAGGATATCTGCTTTACAGGAGATTCTTCTGTCACAATGGCAAAGTTGAAGGCTGCATTTTTTTCAAAAAAGATGATGACAGTTTCGACTAAACTCAATTTATCCGATCCCGGGGGTGATTTTTTATCATCGAACACGTCGTTCAATTCCTTCTTCAAATGGCATTTCCCGTTACATTTTTTTTGAGGACTCTGTTTATTTATACAAAGCACCTTGGAAATGTATTCATAATTAACCGCATATTCCAATACCGGCACTATCGGCCGGATAACCATAAGCAGTGACAGAATAAGCAGAATAAAGATTTTCACAGGTCAAAAGTAGCAAATAAATATACGGCAGGCTATGACTAAAATCATGTATTGACAAAACATACAATTTCTTAATCTAGAAGATTCATGTAAAATATTTAATGATAGAATCGTATGATTGTCAGGAAAGAAAATGTTGAAATGAAAATCAGTTGTCTGCCTGTTGTTTATTCACAAGCAGGTACATCACTGCCATTCTCACAGCCACGCCGTTTTCCACCTGATCCAGGATTATGGAATGTTCGCTGTCAGCCACATCACTCGTAATCTCCACGCCGCGGTTGATAGGTCCCGGATGCATGATGACGATTTCTTTCTGCAGCTTTTCGAGTCGTTGTTTATTTAACCCGAAGTATAAGGCATATTCCCGCAGGGAAGGAAAGTATTTGGTGTTCTGGCGTTCCAGCTGTATGCGCAGCACATTGGCCACCTCACACCACTGCAGGGTCTCGTCCACATTGTGAGAGATATGGACACCCAACGCTTCAATATGTTTTGGAATGAGGGTGGATGGACCACAGAGTGCCACATCTGCGCCTAATTTTTTCAGGCAAAAGATATTCGACAGAGCCACTCTGGAATGCATGATATCACCGATAATGGCGATTTTTTTTCCTTTCAGGTCTCCGATTTTTTCCTGCATGGAATACGCATCCAGCAAAGCCTGTGTAGGATGTTCATGCGTGCCGTCGCCGGCGTTCACGATGTGTGCGCCGATGCGTTCGGACAGATAGTGCGCAGCGCCCGGACTGGAATGCCGCATCACAATCATATCCACCTTCATCGACAGGATATTGTTGACCGTATCGAGCAAAGTCTCCCCTTTTTTGACGGAAGAGGAAGAGGAAGAAAAATTGATGATATCCGCCGACAGACGCTTTTGGGCCAGTTCAAACGAGATGCGTGTCCTGGTGGAATTTTCAAAAAACAAATTGGCTACCGTAATATCCCGCAATGTCGGTACCTTTTTTATCGGCCGGTTGATGATGTCTTTGAACTGGGTAGCGGTTTTTAAAATCAACTGAATGTCATCTACGTTCAGATGTTCTATCCCGATAACGTGCTTTGAACTTAGTTGATTCATAATATGGTTGCAGTTTACTGTTCACAGTTGCAGTTCATCGATGACAATTTAAATTCCTGTTTCATTTTTCTTGTCTGCGATACCTGTACCGTTTATTCTTTCGCTTTAATAAAAACCACTCTGTCTTCTCCATCCTTTTCGGCCCACTGCACTTCCACATCCACTTTTTCAATCGTATCCACGACATCGCCCATAAAGTCGGGCTGAATTGGCAGCTCACGGTTAAACCGTCGGTCTATCAGCACCAGTAATTCTATTTTATGGGGCCTTCCGAATGACAGCAACGCATCCAGCGCCGCGCGGATGGTTCTGCCGGTAAACAAGACATCATCCATCAGCAATACATTTTTCTCCTCAATAAGGAAATCGATTTCCGTCACTTTCGCATTCAGCGATTTGCCGCGCCTGAAATCATCGCGGTGAAAAGTCGTATCGATTTTTCCGAACGGAATATCGATTTTGGTCAGTTCCAGTATTTTCTGATGAATTTTTTCTGCCAACAGCACCCCTCTCGGCTGTACGCCGATAATGACGGTGTTTTGAAAATTGATGGATTCGATAACTTCTCTGCTCAACCGCTCTATCGTCAGTTGAATCTGCTTCCCGTTTAGAAGAATAGTATCCGACATTGCTGCAAAATTAGGAAATAAATCTGAAAGGATGGCAAATCGGCGGTTTTTTGTTAAATTTGGATAAACAGATATACCATGCCTGCTGTTACCCTGCTATTTGCCTTTCTCGCCGCTTTGCTGCACGTTCTGTTCTTTCTGATGGAAAGCGTGTTCTATATGAACCCGAAAGTGCACCGCAACTTTGGCGTAAAAAAAATCGAAGATGCCCAAACGCTCCGACTGACGATGTTCAACCAGGGTTTTTACAACCTGTTCCTGTCGGCGGGTATTTTTGCCGGAATGTATTTATTGACGACGGAACATGTCACCGTAGGCAAAACGCTCATTTTATTCAACTGCGCCAGCATGTTTCTGGCAGCTGTTGTCCTGTTTGTTTCCAAGCCCAACATGCTGAAAGGTGTTTTTATTCAGGGATTGTGCCCGCTCCTGGCGCTCATCACTTATTTGCTGGCAAATAAGGCGATACAGTTGTAGGGAATCCAAACTGATGGCATTCGTATTTAATGAAGCAAAAGTATACTTAATACAAACCGATAAACACTAAACTTCGGAACAAGTAAGACACAATCTTTAATGACCGACTTAGAACAAAATTATCAAGCAATATATTTTCATCCACACAATAGTAAAGGTTGTGCAATGAACTTAATGGCTTTTGGATTTCATCAATTTCAAAGAGTTGAAAAAATAAAACGACTTGGTGAATATAAAGAGTTATGTTTTGCTAACGAAAAAGCCTCAATAGACGATAGGATTGCTTCAGAATTTGGTTTCAATCAGTTATTGGATTGCATAAAAATTTCATTATGTTTCGAAAATTTTATGAAGTCACTTTTATTGTTAAATGGATATATTATCCATAAGCTTGAAAAAAATTCCTTTAAAGACTTATATTATCAGCAATTTAATCGCCCAATAGCTCTTCAAGAAATATTAAGTACAAACAAATGGGAAATTAATGAAAAACTTCAAACAACTAATCCTGAAATGCGCAATCAAATAAAAGGAATCTTAAAGAATACGATTGGGATGAAAGAGCTCCTTTCAAAGGAATATCAAAAATTATTTAATATTTCACCAAACATAATTTCAGTATGTAAACCATATTTTGAGTATCGAAATAACTTACATCTTTATATGCATGAGAGCATTAATATTTCAATAAATGACTATAGAGATTTAATTGAAATAATTTCGTTTGTAAACAATCATCTTGTCAGAATTCATAATCTTGTAATAGATGATATTGGTAAGAGTTCAGAGTATAAGCTTCATAAAATACAATTATGTGTCTAATACCTAGCCTAGACTGGTCTTGGTATCGCTTTAACATTCTCGCAACAACTATTCCCAATAGTTACGTGATAATACAGACAGTTACCTTTCCCTGTATCCCTCCCTGGGCGGGATACAGAAAGTGCCAATCAATTCATGCCTGACATTCATAAGAAGTGATTATATCCAGGAAGTGAAAATTAAACCGAGAAGAAATCAAAAATACTGCAATGCTGTAATTTTGCTCTTTTCTTACCCCAAAATAGCGTAATTTTACAGTCCCAAGATTCCTTCCTTATGAACAAGAAAGCTACTCTATATTCTGATTTTATTCAGTCGCTGCCCAAACTGAACAACGAATTTACCGATGACCTCTTTTTGCAGGATTACCTGCAGACATATCTGCCTGCAGACATGCTGCAGGCCATCACACCCGACCTGATACAGTTCGGAAGGCGGGTAGTCGGGGACTGCATCGAATGGGCGCGGGAAGCGGAAACCAATCCTCCCGTATTAACACAGTTTGACGCCTGGGGAAACCGGATTGATGAGATAAAGGTTTCACAAGGCTGGCTGAACCTGGAAAGAGTGGCCGCCGAAGAAGGACTGGTAGCCATCGGTTACGAACGCAGCTATCAGGAACATTCCCGTTTGTATCAGTTTACCAAATTATACCTGTACACGGCATCGTCCGCCATCTATACCTGCCCGCTGGCGATGACCGACGGTGCGGCAAGGCTGATAGAATATTACGGCGATGAGGAATTGAAAGCGGATGCTTTTGCTGCACTGACTTCCCGTAATCCGGCTCGGTTTAAGACAAGCGGGCAATGGATGACCGAGCGTACCGGCGGATCGGATGTGTCGCGCTCCATGACGTTCGCCACTCCGGACGGAAACGGATACCTCCTGAGAGGACATAAATGGTTCACCTCTGCCATCACCGCGGATATGGCGTTTACACTCGCCTCCACCGAGCATTCCGAACCGGGAAGAAATGCGACGCTTTCGCTGTTTTACCTTCCCATACGGGATGGAAACGGCAAGCTGAACGGCATAGAAGTGGAAGCGTTGAAAGATAAACTGGGAACACGCGCCCTGCCGACGGCTCAGCTGAACCTGACGGGTGTTAAGGCGAAAATGGTGGGCGAAAAAGGGAAAGGGGTTAAAACGATTGCCACCCTGTTCAATGTGACGAGGATCTACAATACGGTGAGTGCGGTTTCGTACCTGCGTAGAGCGTACGCCTTGAGCAAAGCTTACAGTTCTAAACGGGAATCGTTCGGACAAAAGATAGAGAATCATCTACTGCACCGAAAGAGCCTTCGTGAAATGGAAATTGCCTTTCAAAGCAATACGATGCTGGCGCTGTTTCTGGCACGTTTGCTAGGCAGGGAAGATTGCCGGTTGGCATCGGAATCGGAGCAGTCACTGTTACGCCTGCTGACACCGATTGCCAAACTCTATACCGCCAGGCAGGCCATACAGTACGCGTCGGAACATATTGAGATGTTTGGCGGCATCGGCTATCTCGAGGACAGCGGTATTCCTGTAATGCTGCGCGATGTGCAGACCCTCAGCATCTGGGAAGGCACCACCAATGTATTGTCGCTGGATATGCTGCGTGCCATCGAGAAAGAAAACGGCTTGTCTGCCTTTCAGGAATTTGCCGATGGCATCTTATCGGACATCGGGATTTCGGAACTGGAACAGCAAAAGAGAGTGCTGTCAGCAAAAGTAAACACCATAGTAAATTTCATTAAAAACACGAAAAACAAAGACAATAGGATTGCCGCAGCCAGGGATATTGCCTTTTATATCGCGGAAGTAACGATTGCATTGCTTTGGATGGATTTCCTGCAATCAAACAGCGGCAAAGCGAACTACCTGAATACGCTGAACTACTGGCTGCAGTATAAGATGAACGACAACTCACTGCAGGCTGCAGCACAACTGGAATTGGTGTAACCTATCAGCAGCTTAAACTGCTGCGCTGTATGATTTCGTCTTTCATAGCCGGAGAGAGGTCATTGAAATAAGCCGAATAACCCGACACCCGGACGATCAGTGACGTATATTTTTCAGGATGCAGTTTGGCATCTTTCAGCATTTCCGTATCCAGTACATTCAACTGCAGCTGCATGCCACCTTTCTTGAAATATGTTGACATAAGGCTTTTTAGAATTTCTCTGCCATGCTCTCCTTTCAGAGTTGCCGTATCAAATTTTGCGTTCACATTCACCCCGTTATGCGCCCTGACATAATCAATCGCAGTGATGGAATTAAACAACGCTGTAGGACCCTTTTTATCGGCACCGTTCATAGGCGAAATTCCTGAAGAAAAAGGCATTCCTTTCTTTCTTCCGCTGGGAAGTGCGGCAGTATATTTTCCAAAACTGTAGTGGGTGGTGGTAGAATAATAGCCGGCCACAAACTGACCGCCCCGTGTATTTTTTTTATTTTCAAAGCAACTGTAGAACGTATTGGCCACCCAGCTGCTGAACTGATCCACTTCCGAAATATCGTTGCCAAATTTATCTGCATGCAGCAAGTCTAGTCTCATTTTTTCGTTTCCGTCGAAATTACGCTTCAATGCCTTGATTAAATTGACCAACGTGTATTTCTTCTTTACAAATACCAGTTGATGTATGGCATATAAACTGTCCCCAACATCTGTAATCCCTACGCCCTGCACACCGCTGAAATTGTAGACGGCACCTCCGTCCGTAACGTCTTTACCTTTTTCAATACAACCATCAATCATGGCGGAAGTAAACGGAGTTGGATGAAATTTCTTGTTTCCCAACTCTATTGGCGCCAATACACCCACTAATTTATCTACCTTGTACTGGAGTTGAATGAGGTATGCCTCTTTTACATCTTCAATGCTTTTGAATGTTTCCGGGTCTGCGGTCTTGCAACCAGACATACGCATACTATTGAAAAGTTTCCCTTTGTTCAATGCCATCTCCAGGCAAATCGGCATATTGAAAAGGGCAGCATCGGTGGAACCAAACGTTTTACCCGGTGCACCGAGCTCCACACAACCCAATGTAGTGTATTCGCGTGCATCCTGATTCGAGAAGCCGCATTTCTGCAAACTCTCTATAATGACCGTATCGTTGAATAATGCCGGAGAGTTGACGCCTTTCAGAAGATTCGATACAATCTTATCCACATACCTTTTCGGAGAACCCGGATGGATGCGTGCATGATAGTTGGGTTGTCTCAATCTGACTTCGTCCATCAGCTCTAGTATGATATATGACAAATCATTGGTCACATCCTTACCATCTCCATCGATACCGCCTATGGTCATAGCCTGTCCGCTCAGAAAGCCTCCGTGACATTCACTGATGGCATGGCTGAACACCGGTATGATTTCAGCACTTTTTACGGCAAAACAACCCAGCAGTTCTTTTGCTCTTTGCTCAGTCAAAACTCCCGTTTCTATATCTTTTGTATAAAACGGATAAAGATACTGATCGGTTCTTCCAAAACTGATGCCATTATCAAGGCCTTCCAAAAACAAAGCGGTATGCACCATCCAGACAGACTGCAGTGCTTCCTCAAAGGTAGAAGCGGGTTTTCTGGGTACATTTTGAAGGTTTTTTGAAATCTGAGATAACTCCTCTTTCCGAACAATATCAACTTCCACTTCTGCCATACGAGCTGCTTCATCGGCATATTTCAAAGCCATGGAAATTACACCTTCACAAATTATAATCATGGCATTATAAAGATGGTTTCTGGTATCGTCTGCTGTCAGCGTCTTTTGCTGTTCCTTTATTTTTGCTATGATTCCATCCAGCCCCAGATTTATCAGCAATTCGTAATCCGGCACAAAATGGCCTATACCGCCCGTTTCGTTGATCAGATAAAATTTAGGGTGCAGCTGATCAATGACGAAACCAAACAACTCTATCATTGAGAATGATTTGTATGCAAGAAATTTTGTCAGCCAGAAAGGGGCAACATCCTTTAACAGTGCCTTCTTTTCCGCATTCGTAATTTCGAGCGGATTCAGATTCCTGGTGCTGAAACTGAAGATATCTTCCAATACGGCAACGCCGTGCAACTCCGGATATATAGGGCCTGCGAGCCTTTTGGAGGTAGTGCTGCCGACTATTAACTCATCGGGGTAAATTTTCACCGACTTTCGGTTCAGCACATACGACAACGCTTCTGCCTTTTGGATGACTAACGGTTTTTCCTTATTCTCCTTTTTTTTAAAATATTCCGTTATCAGAACTGCTCGTTCCGCACAGATAGAAGGATGTGAAGCCTCGACGGCCGCATGTAGCCGGCGGAGCCTGCCGGATACAGTTGTATTGTTTCGTTGTACATCGACTATTTCTATTGTTGTTGTTTCCATACGTAATTTTTTAACGATATAAAATGGTGGTAATATTTTCTTCTTCAAAAAAGTGTTGAAACCCTCTTAATTCATCGGTAGAAAGTGGGTTCAGGTTTAATCCGGGAAGCGGACTTTCAATCTTATCTGCCTTACTTTCCCCCATATTGTGATACGGCAGTAAATGAATCTTTTCAATGCCGTACTTTTTCAGCAAATCGACTATAGTTTTGAGGTTTACTTCATCAGTGGTAAGACCGGGTATCAGTGGTAAACGGAATTCTACAGGCGCATGTGACTGAATCAATCTTTCCGCATTTCCAATGATTCTGCTGCTGTCTCCAGACAGTAATAATTTATTCTTATTCTGATCCAGAATCTTCAAATCAAAATAAATCAAATCCAGATACGGTAAGAGCCATTCAAATTTATCCCATGAAAAATATCCGTTGGTTTCAATGTTTGTATGAATTGACTGTGCCTTGCATAATTTCAGCAGCCTGAACAAAAAGTCAAAATGAATCGTTGGTTCTCCACCTGAAAAGGTGACACCTCCTCCTGAATCCGCATAATAATCTTTATCACGGAGTATTTCCTGCATCACCCTATCTTCAGAATACTCTTTTCCTACAATCCGGATAGCATCGGAAACACAGACATCTTCGCACTTGCCACAGCACGTACATTTTAATCTGTCAATATACAGACCGCCGTTGACGCTGATGGCATTTGCCTCACAGACCTTCATACAGTCAAGGTTTTTCATACAGTTATCCGGATAATACGCTATCTCCGGCTTTAACGCCATGGATTCAGGATTCTGGCACCAGGGACATTCCAGATTACAGCCTTTAAAAAAAACGACCGTCCTTATTCCGGGACCGTCGTGAATAGAGAATCGTTGAATGTCAAAAATGAGCGGTTTCATTTTTTAAATTTGCAGGCAGTTTAAAACACACATATTTCATTTGCCAAATGGACGTTTTATTAAAGTTAATTACAATAAAAGCCTTAAAGTATGATAAATATCATGTTTTCAACCATCTATTCTTCTTTTCTTTAAAGCTAAGAGTATGAATACCGTTACATCCGGGTTAAACAAATTGATTAACACTAAATCAGCAATTTTATGGGCAAAAGCATACTGGTTACCGGTGCTGAAGGATACCTGGGAAGATTAGTGGTACAAATGCTTGCACAAACGGCTGATCAATATGATGCTATAATTGCTCATGACATAAAGAAACATCCAACCAGCACCCAATCAAACAACATCCATTATGTACAAGGAGATATCCGTGATTCCGGTATCAGCAATTGTATAGAGGAATATGCAGTAGATACCGTTATTCATTTAGCTTCCATTGTTACACCGGGTAAAAAAAGTAACCGTGAATTTGAATATTCGGTGGATGTTACGGGTACTGCCAATCTGTTGAAGGCATGTGTACAACATCACGTAAAGCAGTTTATCATTACCAGCAGCGGAGCTGCATACGGATATTACAGGGACAACCCAACGTGGTTAACGGAAACTGATGCCATCCGTGGCAATGAAGAGTTTGCCTATTCCTGCCACAAGAGATTAGTTGAAGAAATGCTAGCTTCATACAGGGATAAATATCCAGAAATGCTCCAGTTAATATTAAGGCCGGGTACCATCCTTGGCGAACAGACAAACAATCAGATAACAGACCTGTTTAATAATAAGTATATCATAGGTATCAGAGGTGCAGAGATACCATTTGTATTCATTTGGGATCAGGATGTGGCAGCCATAATTATAAAAGGTGTCCGGGAAGAAAAATCCGGAATTTACAATTTAGCAGGTGATGGTTTCCTTACAATCGAACAAATAGCGAAAAAACTAGGAAAACCCCATATCAAGTTTCCGGCAATATTCCTAAAGGCGGCCTTTTTTCTGTTACATAGGCTTGGATGGAGTCAATACAGCCCGGGGCAGGTAAATTTCCTGAGATACCGACCTGTACTGAGCAATCAAAAACTGAAAGAAGAATTCGGATACACACCTAAATATACAAGTGAAGAAGTATTTGACTTTTATCTTAAAACAAATTATTTACCCTCTAAAAAAAGAAAATTATGACTGGTGGAGAAGCAATCGTCCGCATGCTGAAGAATGAAGGCGTTACTACCGTCTTTGGCATCATCGACGGAACCTATTTTGGTTTATATTCAAAATTTAAGAAATACGGAATTGAATTCATCACACCCAGACATGAAACCAGTGCTGTGCATATGGCTGGTGCATATGCCAGGCTAACCGGTAAGTTGGGTGTCTGTATAGCCAGCAACGGTCCGGGGGTGGCAAATGCCCTTCCGGGTGTAGCTGTAGAAAATGCAGAAGGGAACAGGGTCTTATTAATAACCAGTTCCAGGCGTAATCCTATTATTTATCCGGACAGGGGCGGAAGTTATCAATGCTTCAATCAGGTAGGTGTCATTAAACAAATGTCAAAATACAGTGAATATGCAAGTATCCCCGAACGCATTCCGGAAATCCTGAAACAGGCATTTCGCATGTGTTACAAAGGAAGGCCGGGTGTGGTACATGTGGATGTCCCAGAAAACTACATGAATGGTAAAACGGATTTCGATGAAGCAGCCTTTCAGGAACCTGCCAGATACCGTAAAACGGAAGCGGCAACCGCCTCGAAAAGCCAGTTGGCGAGAGCAGCAAAAATGCTGGCTGCTGCAAAATCACCGGTTATCCATACCGGCAGCGGAATCATACATGCACTTGCGTTCGAAGAATTAGAAAAGGTAGCTGATTTACTGTATGCTCCGGTTACTACAAGCTGGGGTGCAAGAGGTGCATTGTGTGAAAACAACGAACTCTCCGTTCCCATGATCTATGTTGGACTGAATGATGAAATCAGAAGCAACGCAGACCTGATTCTTACACTGGGCTCCAGGCTGGGCGAAACCGACCGTTGGGGAATGGCACCTCATTGGGGGCATCCGGCGACCCAGAAGATGATACAGGTGGATATTGATGAAGAATATCTGGGCCGAAACAAGCCGACTGATCTTGCAATATTGGCTGATGTAAAGGTATTTTTAAGTGAATTGTATGATGAGTTGAGAATACAGGAAAATACCATTGATAAAGCTTCCAGAAAAAGAATATGGGAACCATTCTTGAAAATGAAAAAGAAGGAAAGAGAAACGCTGGACAAGCATTTAGCCGATTTGTCAGTACCCATGAACACCGCGCATGTGGCAGATATATGTAAGCAAGTTTTTGAGGAGGATGCAATTGCCGTATTTGATGGCGGCAACACCTCTGTATGGGGGCAATTTTATTATAAATGCACCAAACCGGGTTCCGGGATATCTACTCCGAAAATGGGGATGCTGGGGGCAGGTGTCGGACAGGCCATAGGTGCTGCGGTCGCTTTCCGCGACAAACAGGTTTACTGTATTATCGGAGACGGCGCTATGGGATTTCACCCACAGGAAATAGAAACTGCCATTCGAAATAATTGTAAGATTATTTACCTGGTAGTTTCAGACAGACAATGGGGAATGGTTAAAATGAATCAGCAATTTGCCCTTCGTCCGCTAAAAACACTGATAAAAAAATCACTGGACGAAGATGAGACCATTAATGCCGATTTAGGTGAGATTGCATGGGACAAACTGGCCGAAAGTATGGGCGCATATGGAGAAAGGGTAGCTGACCCCCAAAAACTGAAAGATGCCATACTCCGCTGTCTCAATGCAGGAAGATGTGCTGTCATACATGTGGATGTGGACCCTGTAAAGCATATGTGGGCACCGTCCCTGATGCATTTTAAAAAAATGCACGAAGAGCCAAAGGGGAAATAATTGATATAATGAAATTTTTCGAATAACCATTATCCATTTTTAATACTGATTATGAATATCCAACTTCAAAAATGGCAGGCGCAGTGCAACTTCACACAATACAAAGGCCAGCAAAAGGGACATTATGAAAGCTACTTCCTCAGAGCGAACCATCCGGCAGAAAAAAAAGCGTTCTGGATCCGTTACACGATTTTCAGTCCGAAAGGGAAGCCTGAAGACGCACTGGCCGAACTTTGGGGTATCTGGTTTGATGGAGATACAGGCGAACATTTCGCTGTAAAGAGTGAGCAACCACTGTCTGCCGCCACTTATTCCGATAACAATTTCCAGGTAGCCTTCCCGGATGCAACACTCAACAATCGTTTTGCAGAGGGCCGAATAAAATCTGCAAAAGGGGAAATCAGCTGGAAGCTCGAATATGAATCCGAAGCGGCACCCATCTTCCTGTTTCCGTTATCCAGTTATGATGCACCGTTGCCAAAAGCCAAATCTTTAGTAAGTCTGCCTATGGCAAGATTCAACGGCACCTTTACCGTAAACGGTGAAGAAAAGGATATCAGCAACTGGACCGGCAGCCAGAACCACAACTGGGGCGAAAAACATACCGATTCTTATGCCTGGGGGCAGGTGGCGGGATTTGATAATGCTCCGGATTCATTTTTGGAAATCGGATCCGGAAAGCTGAAACTTTTCGGAACTGTTTTCACCCCCTTCTTAACTCCCATCGTAATGAGACATGAAGGCAAGGAATATGCTTTGAATAGTTGGGGAACGATTATAAAAGCAAAGGCAGAGCTGGACTATTACGAATGGCATTTTTCCAGTGAAAACAATGCCATAAAAATAGCCGGTGTAATAAAAGCTCAGGCAGAAGATTTTGTAGGACTGACCTATTACAATCCGCCCGGTGGAAACAAGTTCTGTCTGAATACAAAAATCGCATCCTGCGAAATCAACCTGATAGAGAAATCCCGTATCGGGCTGAGTTATCATTTAAATACTAATCATCGTGCAGCTTTTGAAATCCTGACGGATGACCCGAAACACGGAATTACCATGCACATATAATTTTCATGAACCAAATACAAAGTCAATGGAAGCAGTAAAAGATAAAATCGTTTTAATCACCGGAGCGGCAGGAGGAATCGGCTTATACCTATGCTCCTATTTTGCTGAGGCCGGAGCAAGGCTGATTCTAACGGATATTAATGAAAAATCTTTAAAGGAGGCACAGAAGCGACTCGCAAAATATCCTGTAGCAATCAATACGTATGCAGTGGACCAGCGTAACAAAGAAGAAGTGGAAAAGATGGCATCGGATGTTTTAAAAAAAATCGGAACGCCGGATATCCTCATTAACAATGCCGGTATCGGCTTTCAGTCAGAATTGGCGGATACCACCTACGAGACCTGGCAAAAGTTAATGGACGTCAATTTTTGGGGTGCCCTGCATTTCATCTACGCCTTTCTGCCCTCGATGAAAGAAAAACAAAAGGGCCATATCGTCAATGTGGCAACAGGTCAGGTGTTTTACAGACTGCCCACCTGGGGTGCCTATACGGTTACCAAAACTGCCCTAGCTGCGTTTACGGATATCCTTCGTGCAGAGGTGGATAAAGAGCATATTAAAGTAACAACGGTCTATCCGTACATGGTGAATACCGGATTTTACAAAGATGTGCAGGGAGAAACACTGGCAAGCAAACTTTCGATGGTCCTGCTTCCATTGTATTCACAATCTCCCGAAACGGTAGCAAAGATTATTTTTAACGCGATTTTACATGACAAACCGGTGGAAATGGTAAGCATGCTGAATCACATCGGCAAATTCATGCGGTTTGTTACGCCTTCGAATAATCTGATGGACAAGATTACATCCAGAAGTTTATCGAAAAAAGGATTGTCATCCGTTAATGATAATCCTGTCATCCATTCTATAAAATCAGCAACAGAATCCATTTCAAATGCATTCCAACAAATCACCCCACCTGTTGGGTTTAAGATAGATGAAATAATGTCCGGTGAACATGAGTTTCAATCCGGTTTTGGACCGGAAGGGAAGTTACCAATGGAATTTTGCGTAACATGGGGAGCTGCCAATTTATCGGAATGGCTGAACCCCGTTTCAGCCAAATTTATGACCAGTGAACTACATGGTACCGTTTCCATAGGAGGGTTATGTGAGCATGCCGTTTGTGACGGTTATTTGCAACTCCGATACTTAAAGGATCAAAAAATCAGGTATTTCTTTACTTTTGATGTTAATGGAAAATCGTATGAATACACCGGAGAGAAAAAACACATTTACCCCTGGAACCTGCCCTATTCCCATACCACTTGTTTCGGTGTATTGCGGGAAAAAGGAAATGAAGCAGTTATCTCAAAATCGGTCACTCACTTCCATCTGGACAGCATGCCGGAATTTATGAAAAGTTTGCAATTAACCACTTGACAATCCATTTATAATCTTATCTGTTCCTGAATACAATTTCGTCATTTATACAATCCGCAATAACGGTTTTGTCTTTCTGTATCTTATCCGCCAGTATCATCTTAGATAGCTGATTGATAAGTTCTCTGTTTATCAATCGCTTCAGCGGACGTGCGCCGTACTGCGGATCATAGCCTTCTTTGGAAAAATAATCGACCAACTCATCGGTATATTCCATTTCAATTTCCATTCCATGCAATTGGTTCTTCAGGTTGTTCAGCTGAATCTTTACAATCTCCCGTATATCTCCCTGCAGCAATGGTTTGAACATAATGACTTCATCAATCCTGTTGAAGAACTCCGGTCTCAATACGCGTTTCAACGCATCAAAAATCTGTACTTTGGATGTTTCCGTTGCAGCAAATATCTCATCTTCGGTTTTCACATTTTCAAAATTCTGCTGTATCAGGTGGGAGCCGATATTCGATGTCATGATGATGATGGTATTTTTAAAATCCACCACTCGTCCTTTATTGTCTGTCAGGCGGCCGTCTTCCAGCACCTGCAGCAACACATTAAATACATCGGGATGCGCTTTTTCAATTTCATCCAGCAGCACCACGGAATACGGATGGTTGCGTACCGCTTCGGTCAGCTGTCCGCCTTCATCGTATCCCACATATCCCGGAGGCGAGCCTATCAGGCGGGAAACACTGTGTTTTTCCATGTATTCACTCATGTCGATGCGAACCATGGCTTTTTCATCGTCGAACAACAATTCCGCCAATGCTTTGGACAACTCTGTCTTACCGACACCCGTAGTGCCGATGAAGAGGAAAGAGCCCAACGGCTTTTTCGGATCCTGCAAACCGGCACGGCTTCTGCGGATAGCATCGGATACCGCCACGATGGCTTCATCCTGCCCAACCACTCTCCCATGAAGGTAATCTTCCAGGTTCAGTAATTTATCTTTTTCTGCCTGCAGCATTTTCGTCAGCGGAATACCTGTCCAGCGTGAAACAATCTCCGCGATATTTTCACCCGTCACTTCTTCTTTCATCAGACGTGAGCCGTCTTTATTTTCCTGCAGTTCACTCTCGTAATTTTGCAGATTCGCTTCCGCTTCCTTTATTTTTCCGTAACGGATTTCCGCTACTTTTCCGTAATCGCCGTTTCGCTCCGCCTGTTCCGCTTCCGTTTTATAATTTTCAATTTTTATCTTCTCATTTTGAATTCTGTCCACCACGGTTTTCTCGCTTTCCCATTTCGCTTTAAACGCATTCCGCTTCTCACTTAATTCTGCTATTTGCCTGGATAGATCCTGCACTTTTACTTCATCATTTTCGCGTTTAATGGCTTCACGTTCAATTTCCAGCTGACGGATTTTACGTTCCAGCTCATCGAGTTCTTCAGGAACAGAATCCATCTCCAGGCGCAGTTTTGCTGCTGCTTCGTCGATTAAGTCGATGGCTTTATCCGGTAAAAACCGATTGGTGATATAGCGGCTCGACAATTCAGCCGCAGCAATGATCGCTTCATCTTTAATGGTCACTTTATGGTGATTTTCGTAACGCTCCTTCAGTCCGCGTAAAATGGAAACGGTGTCTTCCACACTGGGTTCCTGCACCATCACTTTTTGGAATCGCCGTTCGAGTGCCTTGTCTTTTTCAAAATATTTTTGATATTCCGCTAAGGTGGTCGCACCGATGGCGCGCAATTCTCCGCGGGCCAGAGCAGGTTTTAAAATATTGGCTGCATCCATAGCACCGTCGCCGCCGCCGCCGGCACCTACAAGCGTATGAATCTCATCGATGAATAAGATGATCTGCCCGTCGCTGCTGATGACTTCCTTGATAACGGCTTTCAGACGTTCTTCAAATTCCCCTTTATACTTCGCGCCGGCAATCAAGGCTCCCATATCCAGGGAGTAGATTGTTTTAGATTTCAGATTTTCGGGTATATCCCCGGAAATGATACGGAACGCGATGCCTTCTGCAATGGCTGTTTTACCGACTCCAGGCTCACCGACCAGAATCGGATTATTTTTTGTTCTGCGCGAAAGAATATGCAATACCCGGCGTATTTCTTCATCCCTGCCTATCACAGGATCCAGTTTATTGTCCTGTGCCAGTTGGTTCAAATTCTTGGCGTATTTTTCCAAAGAATTATACGTAGTGTCTGCGCTTGGATTATTCACGGTTTGTCCTTTTCTGAGTTCTTTAATGGCTTGTTTTAAATTACTTTCCGTAATCTTGTTTTTCTTCAATAAATCTGCGGTAACATCATTGGAGCTTAACAACCCCAACAATAGATGCTCGATGGAGACATACACGTCATTGAATTCCTTTAAGTAAGAATTGGCTTTCAGCAAAGTTTGCGACAATGCCTGCGACGGATACTTCATACTGTCACCGGATACTGTAGGTTGTTTCTGGAGAATTGCTTCCAGTTCAGATTTTATCTTATTGATATCCGCGTCTACTTTTTTCAGTAAAAACGGCGTGACATCCTGGTCATTATCAAAAATACCTTTCAGTAAATGAAACGTATCGAGTGACGGATGTTTCAGATCGAAAGCGATTTGCTGGGCTTCGGCAATGGCTTCCTGAGATTTAATGGTATAGTTGTTTGGATTCATAGTATTGAATTCGTGCGTTTTTGAAAAGTATAGAATTCTTTATTTTAACTCTACAACATATCAATACTGACCAAACAAAAACTATGCAAGCATGAGTCCTGGAAGTATTACTTATAAAAACGGAAATATTGTCAGAAGAATTTATAAAAAACTGACAGAGTTTCTGATTTACTTGTCTTCTATGATGAAACGTTCCACCATAGAACAAATAAACGTGAACCCTAAACTGAATACTAATGCTGTCAGCCAGCCGTTCGCAATACCAAATACATCAAATCCCGATAGAAAATAATCTGCAAGTTTGACCATGGCAGCACTGATTACGAGTGAAAACAATCCAAGCGTGAGACAGGAAATCGGAATGGTGAAAAAGCTGACAATTGGTTTCAGAAACGTGTTCAGGATGGTAAGCACGAGTGCCACTTTTACAGCATCCATCGGTGTAGCGACAATTACTTTTAATCCAATTAACGGCAGTAAATATGATAGTCCGATAACGGCAGCTACCTTAATAAGGAATTTTACGATAAATTTCATGAGTATTATTTTAATTCAAACCATTAAAGATAATCAAAAATACATACCGCTGCTTAAAAATGTTTCCTGACCAATTCCAGAATCTGAGCGGAAATATGCGGATTGCTGCCTATGATTTGTCTTCCATACAGCCAGTTATCCTTGCCATTAAAATCGGCTATCTTCCCTCCTGCTTCCTGCAAAATCAAGGCACCGGCTGCCACATCCCACGGCGAAAGACTGTATTCAAAAAATGCGTCGAAACGTCCGCACGCCGTAAAACACAAGTCAATGGCGGCTGAACCTAGGCGGCGGATACCTCGCGTTGTCGTCATCAGTTCCTGAAATACATTCAGGTAATTCTCCAGCAGTTCAAAATCGTAATAGGGAAAACCGGTAGCAATTAAGCTGTCGGCCAGTCTGTTCGTGTTAGAAACAACTATTTGCGTGCCGTTTAAGAATGCACCCTGACCTTTAGCTGCATAAAACAATTCATTCCTGTTCAGTTCATAGACCACACCCACCACTACTTCATCCTGGTGTTTTAATCCTACGGAAATGCCGAATACCGGCACCTGATGTATAAAATTAGTAGTGCCGTCAAGCGGATCAATGATCCACTGCCATTCGCCCTGCTTTTGCTCGATGGTATTTTCTTCGGTCAGAAAAGTGGCTTCAGGAAGTATCCGCTTCAGTTCGGCAACCAGTATCTTTTCCGATTCCTTATCGACATACGTCACCAAGCTGTTCAGCGCTTTCGTTTCAATATCAATTTGATGGATTCTACCGATTTCATGCTGTATGAAAGCTGCAGCTTTTTTTACAGCCAGTATGGTTCGCTCCTGTATGTCTGTTAAGTTATTCATCCTTTTTTATCTGAACTTGATTAATGGAATTTTTGTAAATAAATTGATTTGTATTTTGAATAAAATGCCCCTCCTCATTTACCATACTTTTCTTTATTGCTTTTGGCAACCGGTTCTTCTTTACGTACTCCTTCCATCACCACCACAAATTCTCCTTTGGGTTCTTTCTGTGAAAAATGTATCAGCGCTTGAGCAATGGTTCCCCTGAAGGTTTCTTCAAATTTTTTCGTCAGTTCCCTGCTGATGGATATATGCCGCTCCTCTCCGAAATATTCTTTCAATTCGTTCAGCAGCTTGATTATCCTGTAAGGCGATTCATAAAGAACAACGGTTCTGTCCTCTTTCTCCAGTGTCTTGAGGCGTTTTTGCCTTCCTTTCTGATGCGGTAAGAATCCTTCAAAAATAAAACGGTCGGTTGGGAAGCCGGAATTGACCAATGCCGGAATCAATGCCGTGGCACCCGGCAGGCATTCCACTTCCACTTCATTTTTCAGGCACTCCCGCACCAGCAAAAAACCCGGATCGGAGATACCCGGTGTGCCTGCATCAGAGACCAACGCCATCACTATGCCTGATTTTATTTTCTGCACCACGTTTTCCACCGCTTTATGCTCATTGTCTTTATGGTAAGCCTGCAACGGTGTTGTTATCAGATAATGATGACACAGAAACTTTGAGGTTCTTGTATCCTCGGCCAGAATCAGCTGAACAGACTTCAGCACCTCGACGGCACGAAACGTCATATCCTGCAGATTGCCGATTGGTGTCGGAACGATGTAAAGCTTAGACATACTTTAAAATTAAGGCAAAAAACTGAAAGCATGGAATTATTGAATCACTTTAATCAGCAAATCATCGAGATAGGTAATCAAATGATGCGGCTGGTATTTCCGCCAGTTGATATCCGCGTATTTTTCATTTACATTAACAAAATAATGGATACCGCTTTGTTGTAACTCCTCCATAATATGCTGCCGGAAATTGATGGCAATGATCCAGCCGTCCTTATCCCTGATATCTTCATACCATTCCTCATAGTATTCATTCCCCTGTGCAAAAAACTCCAGGATGTTCTCTCCGATCAAGACAAATTTGGAAATACCGTTATCTATCAACACATCTATGACGTCACGCTTTAGAAACATGACATCGTTCCGGATACAATCATTCCATTCACCTATAAACTCCATCACGGCAGCACCCTGTTTATAATCTGCATAGAGCAATTTAAGGTACAGCGTATCCGAACCGAAATAATCCCATTGCGGATGGATGAAATAGTTGTAAATTTTTTCGGAAAACATAAATTCACTGTACTCCCGTCCGAAGAAAGGTGATTTCTCATCTTCTTCAGCTGTGTAAAAGTCACGCCATTTCCAATAAGGTTCTATCGTATGCACGGTTCGGATTTAAAAACGTAGAATTTAAACGAATCGATGATTAATTTAGTATAAATATTCACGATCTGCAATACACCTTACTGACTAGATTTAGAAATAAAATAATCCGCTATTTCATCAATCGGGCGCTGTACGAATTTTCCCAAATGACACTCAAACTCGTCCGCCACCTTTTTCAGCTCCACTTTAAATGAATTGGCGATGGAACCCACAAAACCAATCGGATAATCCTGGTAGTTTTCAAAACAGGAGACATGAAAATCAAAGAATTCGGTAAATCCTCTTTGCAGGGTCACCTGAACATAATCCGTTTCCCTGAACTTTGACAAAACGGGTGCAAAACTTGCCAGATAGCGGTTCGGCGAGGCTTCTTTGTACACCAGCTGAAAGATGGTATTTTTCTCCAGCTTATATTCTGTCAGCAGATAGTGCTCCATTTCCACCGGCAGTAAATGGTATAAAAAATCGCGCAGGAGGATTTTTCCGAAATAGGCGCCGCTTGCCTCATCTCCCAAAATATAGCCTATTCCGGCATAGGATTCCACCAGATTTGTTCCGTCAAAGAAAATGGAATTGGAACCGGTTCCTAAAATACAGGCTATACCCGGTTCGTTTCCGCAGATGGCATATGCCGCCGCTTTCATATCGTGGTCAATTTCTATGGTTGCCTTTGTAAAGATGGATTTCAGCGCCGCCTGAGCGAGTTTATTCCGTTCCGGGCTGGAGCAGCCTGCGCCAAAGAATTTTATCTCCTCTACCTTATCCGCTACAGCAACCAATTCGGCAATTGAATATACTTTCTGAAAGATCTCCTCGTGGTGGTGGATGATGGGATTTATACCTAATGTCTCAAAATATTTTCTGGAGCGGTCATTTTTATCATATAACAACCAACTCGTCTTGGTGGAGCCACTGTCCGCAAATAGTATCATGAGACCAAAAGTAATGAGTATTAAGTATTAAGACAAATATTGTTTACATTTGATAAAAGATTTTTTATGGCTAAGTCAGCATTATTAGTGGGTGCCACCGGATTGGTAGGCAGTTTTGTTTTAGATCAATTGCTGCAAGATCCATCTTATGACAGTGTGGTGGTTTTAAGCAGAAAACCATTAAACAATAACAATCCTAAGCTGAAAGAAGTGATTGTAAACTTTGATGAACCGGACAAATACTCGAAGGACATTAAAGCGGATGTTGTCTTTTGTTGTTTGGGCACCACCATTAAGGCAGCAGGCTCACAGGAAGCATTCAGGAAGGTGGATTATGAATACCCGCTACAAGTGGCGGAAATTGCAAAACAAAACGGCACATCCACTTTTTTAATCATTACAGCCTTGGGCTCCTCCAAAAGTTCCATTATTTTCTACAATCGTGTGAAAGGTGAAGTGGAAGAAGCAATCGGGAAATTAAACTTTGATGCGTTCCATATCCTGCAGCCGAGTTTGATTATCGGAGAGCGAAAAGAAAGCAGAACAGGCGAAGATATTGCACAAAAATTATCCCCTGTGTATGATACGCTGATGTTCGGACCGCTGGCTAAATATAAATCCATCAAGGCGGAACAGATAGCCAAGGCCATGATTCATTTCTCCAAATCCGATGCAAAAGGAATTTTGAGACATGAGAGTGATGAGCTGCAGGCTATTTAAATTTGAATAGATGAAATTACTATTTATTCAACACCTCTTGTATGGAGGCACCGATAATCTCCACCGCTTCTTTCACCTGTGCTTCGGTAATAATCAGCGGAGGTGCGAAACGGATGATGTTGCCGTGCGTTGGCTTTGCCAGTAATCCGTTATCCCGCATCCTGAGGCAGATATTCCAGGCCAGTTCTCCGGGGTTATTCCAGGTATGTTCTTCGCTGTTTCCGGTATTAATCACAATAGCATTCAGCAATCCTTTCCCGCGCACCCGTTCAATGACAGGCAGGTTCAGGTTTCTCAGTTCTCTGCGGAATATTTCACCCATATATTGGGCATTGTCGGCGAGATTCTCGTCTATAATGACCTGCAAACTCGCCATAGCCACGGCGCACGCCAGCGGATTGCCGCCGAACGTAGAACCGTGCTCACCCGGTTTAATGCACAGCATGACTGCGTCATTCGCGAGTACCGCACTGACCGGCATGGTGCCGCCGCTTAATGCCTTGCCCAAAATCAAGATATCCGGTTTCACATTTTCATGGTCACAGGCCATCATTTTTCCGGTACGTGCAATGCCCGTCTGCACTTCATCGGCGATAAACAGTACATTATATTGGGTGCATAAGGCACGCACTTTGATCAGATAACCTTCATCCGGTACCACTACCCCGGCTTCTCCCTGTATCGGTTCCACCATGAATGCCGCCACATTCTTATCCTGAAAGGCAGCCTCTAATGCATCCGTATCATTATAGGGAACTTTGAAAATGCCCGGCAAATAAGGCCCAAAACCGCCATAAGAAGAGGGATCGGTAGACGAGGAAATTGCAGCCATCGTCCTTCCCCAGAAATTATCCTCTGCTACTATAATGACGGCTTTATCTTTTTCAACGCCCTTGACATCGTATCCCCAGCGACGTGCCAGCTTGAAAGCCGTTTCACCGCCTTCCACTCCTGTATTCATCGGCAATACCTTATCATAACCTAACAGCTGTGTGATGTACTCCATATACACCCCCAGGAGATTGCTGTGAAAGGCACGGGAAGTAAGCGTCAGCACCGCTGCCTGTTCCTGCATCGCTTTGACAATCTTAGGGTGACAGTGCCCCTGATTAACGGCAGAATAAGAGGACAAAAAGTCCAGGTATTGCTTTCCTTCCACATCCCAAACGTGCACGCCTTTTCCTTTTGCCAGTACCACCGGCAGAGGATGATAATTATGCGCTCCGTATCTTTCTTCCAGTGCAATGATTTGTTGTGATGACAAGCTGCCCGTTTTTCTTATTTTTATCTTAACAAAGATACATCAAAAAAGGAAGAAAATTAGTTGTTACAACAACCATTTAGTTAAATAAGGAATCATGGAAATAAACGACAACTTAAACAAAAGTGTACTTATACCTTCACGGACGTGGTGGGAAATGCGGAGATTGAAATACAACCTGCTGACCGGATGTATCGGATTGCTGATTGTCGTCATCATAAATTTGTATGTCAAGCGCGATGCATCATTTGATATATTGTTCTTCCTGACATCCATTGCCTTTGCCGTCTTATATGCGTTACTCTGTAACCTAACCTATACTGCCATCTGGCTGCTGGATCATTTATCATTCGGCAATGAGCTCATCGACTTTCATTCACCGAAACGTACGGTAATCTTGTATATTTTTGTATTTTTGTCCTGCCTGATACCATTTGGTATATTGTTATTAGTGAGAGACTTGTTATAAATCATTAAACCATTTTACTGATCATGCCCAGCATTTTTGTTTAGATTATGAATATCCGATACACACTTTCCTTTCCAGCACCTCATACACACTACCTGCATGTAGAAATGCATATCAGTGAAATGGAAGCAAGTGAATTAACCCTAAAGATGGCAGTGTGGACACCCGGAAGCTACCTGATCAGGGAGTTCCAGAAAAATATTGACTTCGTTGAAGCAGAAATCAGAAACCATCCCCCAAGGCGTGTAGAAAAGACAGACAAGAATACCTGGAAAATCGATACCCTGAACTCAAAAGAAATTACCCTGAGATATCAGACGTATTGTTTTGAATATTCCGTCCGGACGAATTTTGTGGATGACAGTCATGCGCTGATAAACGGTGCGCCAACTTTCCTTTATCTTGAGGGTTATGAGGACACAGCAGCTGAAATCCACATTATGCCATTCCATGAGTGGAAACATATCTCCACCGCACTACCATCAAAAGACGATAATAAATGGATTCGGGTTGCAGCCAATCTGGATGAGCTGCTGGACTCACCGATTGAGATAGGTAATCATATATCCTATTTCTTTGAAGCGGCATTAGTGACCCATGAGTTGGCAATTTATGGAAACAGCAACTGCGATATTGAAAAACTGATAGCTGATTTAAAACGTATTGTGGAAGAGGAAACAAGAATATTCGGTTCCCACCCCTGCAAAAATTACGTTTTTATCATTCACCATACAGACGGCAGTTATGGCGGTTTGGAGCATGCCCATTCTTCCGTCAATCACATCAACCGATGGGATTACAACAAGGAAAATTATCAGCGGGCAATCAGCCTGCTGGCACACGAATACTTCCACTTATGGAATGTAAAACGCATTCGTCCTGCTGCACTGATTCCGTTTAATTATGAATATGAAAATTATTCGACGCTCTTATGGTTTTTCGAGGGAGTTACCAGTTATTATGATGATTATGTATGTTACCGTGCCGGCGTAACCGCACAGGATGATTTTTTTGATATCGTCGCTAAAAACATCAACGATGTTTTAAATACCCCGGGCATAGAAACTCAGACACTGGCTGAAGCAAGTTTTGACACCTGGTTGAAATATTACAGGCGGAATGAAAACTCCAGAAACTCTCAGATAAGCTATTACACCAAAGGTGCCATTATTGCCCAGGTATTTGACATTATCATCATAGAAGCCACTCGTGGAACCAAGAGTCTGGATGATGTAATGAGACGATTGTATGAAAATTACACCGCTTATCCGTCAGATGGAATTACGGAAGATAGCCTGACAGAGGTTTTCAAATCCGTATCAGGAATAGATTTCAAACCTTTCTTTGACAAATACATACACACTGTCCAAACGCCTGATCTTGAATTTTACTTCAATAAGATAGGGTTACGCCTGATCAATACGACTGACAGCAACCAGGTATTTCTCGGCTTGTCCACTCATTGGAAAGAAGGCAAACTATTGGTTACACAACTCAACAAAAATTACGGGGCAGCTCAATCCGGATTAAATGCAGAGGATGAAATCATCGCGATAGACGGGTTCAGGGTATTTAAGGATTTTAAACAGATCTATGCCCACAAAAAGCCAAAAGATGTTATAGAAATGCTAATTTCGAGAAAGGGTGAACTAAAATTAATCGCAGTTTCGTTATCTTCAGATAACAGAAAGTTGTACAAACTGGAAGAACAAGAAAACATTTTACCGCAACAGGCTGTTTTACTGAATAAATGGCTTAGTAAATAAAAACCCATGAATAAACTGATGCTTTTTACACTCATCTCCGTTTTTCTGCTGAGCAGCATAACTCTCTACGGAGAACCAAAGCGAGCTAAAAGATGTGCAAAGATGGTTCTGCTGCCAGGACAAAAGAAACCTATAAAATGCAGAAAGGCACGAAATCTAAAGAATAATTATTTCTAGGTATCCTTTCCAAGGACTCCTTTACTGCTGTTTGTTAAATTTATTAAAAAAATCAATTTCCTAATCTATCAGCATACTAAGTATTTCACTTTTACCGTTTATTTCAGTAATATTGAACTGCTGATTCTGTCAGTTTTCATTATTCCCTCTGAAGCATAGAAAATAACAACCCTTTCAAACTTAATATTCTAAAGAATGAAAGGATTATTATTGTTATTACTGCTATGTGTCTTATTAGGTGCCTCTTTTACAGAGGCATCTGCCAGAAGCAGGTGCTATAAACGAGCCGGAAGCAATATTTATATCAGCAAGAAATACAAGGGCCATAATTGTCCAAAACCACGAAAAGTAATCACTGCCGTTTATTTCTGAAATACTCTTAATTCATCTATAAAACCCGAACATGCTTTTTCCGGAGAGGTTGTTTTCATAAATGTTTCCCCTATAAGAAAACCCTGAAATCCGTTTTGACGAAACATCACCACATCCTGGGGTTTTGAGATACCGCTTTCCGCCACTTTCACAAAATCATTCCCCAGTTTTTCCGCCATACGGATAGATTGTTCAATGTCAACCTCAAAGGTTTTCAGATTCCGGTTATTGATACCCACCATATCCACAAGATGATTCACGTGATTCAGCTCACGTTCATCATGCAGTTCCAGCAACACTTCCAAATCCAGGCTTTTTGCCAGCTCCGTATATTGTTTTACTTCGGCAGGAGTGAGAATCGATGCAATCAACAGCACCAAATCCGCACCCCAGCTTCTTGCCTCGACAAACTGGTATTCGTCTATCATAAAATCTTTGCGCAGCAATGGAATATTAACCACTTCGCGGGCTGCCATCAGGTCTTTCGGACAACCACCAAAAAAAAAGGTATCTGTCAAGACCGAACTGCCGGCCGCACCTGCTTGTTCATAACCTCTCACCACTTCGTCCGGAGCTGCGGAATCATTTATCACTCCTTTACTTGGAGACTTCCGTTTAAACTCTGCAATTATGCCGCTGGAGTCCTTGTCCAGCAGTCTGTCTTTTAATGAAACCGTCTTTCTGGTGAAGAAACCCTGCTGCTCCAATTGCTTTAGCGATACTGCAACTTTCGCATCGGCCACCTCACTACGTTTATGTGCAACTATTTTATCTAAAATGGTCATCTTATCCGTTTGAAAATGATTTTAACTGTTTGAATGTATTCAATGCCATTCCGCTATCCAGGCTTTCCTTTGCCTCAGCCACACCATGCAGGATATCCGTTTTTCTGAAGATGGAAATTGCCAGGCCGGCATTTGCCAGTACCACATTCGTCTGTTCCTGTGTTGCCTTTCCTTCCAGCACATTCATAAAAACAGCAGCATTGGACTCCATGGTATCTCCGCCATGAATATAAAGCGGATGTATCTTTGAAAAACCGAATGCCTGCGGTGCCATCAGATAATGCATGCTTTTGGTATAGACACTGGTATCATTTGTCAGTGAAATCTCATCGTAACCGTCCAGTGAATGTATGACTGCGAAATTTACTTTCGTTGCAGACAACACATTTTTGTACAACTTCCCTACCGCTTCATTATAAACGCCAATGATCTGTGTGGTCGGGTTGGCGGGATTCACTAAAGGTCCCAGTAGATTAAAAATGGTTTTGACCTGCAATTGCTTCCGTACAGGAGCAACATTTTTCATTGCCGGATGAAACAATGGTGCATGCAGAAAGGTGATATTTGCATGGCGCAGCTGTTCATTCAGCTCTTCCTGACTGGCGGCAAACTTTACTCCCAGGTATTCTAAAATATTGGATGAACCGGAAACGGAAGAAACGCCATAATTGCCGTGCTTGGCCACTTTAAGACCGGCCCCGGCACACACGATAGATGCCAACGTGGAAATATTAAACGTATCCTTTCCATCTCCTCCCGTACCGACAATATCCAGCAGTTTCTGTTTCCCGAAATCTAAGGGTGTCGCTAAATCCAGCATGGCCTGCCGAAAACCAATCAACTCTTCGGTAGACGGCATACGCATATTGTATACCGCCAGAAAAGCAGCCACCTGGGCATCATTCTGGTTGCCGGAAGCAATATCCTTTAACGCAATTGCCGCCTCGGATTTGGAGAGCATATTGCCTGCAAATAAATACTGCATCAACTTTTTCATTTACCAAAATACAATATAAAAGCCAATAAATAATGCTGTAAATGTTATCTGATTGTTTTGGATGATAACACTAAATGGCAAGGGATTTTGTATATTTAAATTAGATTACCGGAATGAAAACACTGGTATTCTGATTATTTTTTAAAAACAGTACCATACCCCCGGAACACCATTCTTTCCATATAAAAACAAGCATGCGCTCAAAAAGTATTATCTGTCTGCTCTTATGCCTGAGCCATTACTGTTCTTTTGGTCAGTACGGCAGCTTATTTGACCTGAATACATTTGCCATGTTCTGCAACAATACTCCGATAGATTTCGATATTTCTTCCAGCATATCAGGGGATGAGTCGAAAATTACACTGGGTCAGACACATTACAACCCCTGGGAAATATCGAATCACCACAAATTCGGCGATCAGGTAACTGCCGTCTTTTTAGGAATTCTTTTGAGAATTAATCCGGAACATTCCGAGCGCATTTTCATGTCAAAAATGAACAGGAGCAATGATATCATTAGAAATGAATCCTATACTATCCGACATATTGTTAGTCATGGAACCGATACATTGTTTACCATTTATCTGCATTTTGAAAATCCCGCATTTTCATTTGACCAGACCGTTTATTACAATATAATCTATCCGGATGGAACAACTGATGTTCCCATGCCGGGAATAAGATTGGCTGACAATACGGGGAATAAGCCACAAGAAGCTACAAGAATCATCAGAAATAACCAAACAGACTATAAACTTGTTTTTGGCACTTATGATTTACAGAATGACATAACCGATAATGTTCTATTTTCACTCAGTGAGGTACAGCCCGGCAGCAAATACACTATCACACCGGATCCTTCAGATACGCTGAATCCAAACATTATCAATATGTGGACATATAACCCCGGATTTCTGAAACCCGTGGGATTTAATGACAACGAAGAAGATGAGAGGGTGCCGGTCTTTCATCTCGGAATCCCCGACAATATGGATGTCATCGTTTTTCAGGAATTTTTTGAACGGGACTTAAACATCAGGTTAATGGACAGTTTAAGACATCGCTACAGGTTCCAAAGCACTAACAGGCACAACGAACCCAATACCCCTGTCGTTGGTAAAGATGGAGGGGTAAGGGTAGTCAGCAAGTTCCCGATTTTAGAAGAAAGGGATATTTCATTTTTAGAAAACGGCTGTACCAATCCGGATTTCATTTCAGGCTCTGCCAACAAAGGCGTTAAATATGTTAAGATCAATAAGCTGGGACAGATCATTCATGTTTTTGGGACGCATACCGGCGTTCAGCCCTGTGATTTTTATGTCATGTCAAGCTTTATTAAAACCTTCTCACTCCCGAAAGAAGATGTCATAATATTTGCAGGGGATTTTAACGTAACCTTAGATCAGTTCACCGATGATACTTATAATGTATACCAGGATGTGATAGACACCTTACAGGCTATAGAAGCAACCTACCAGACATTAACATGGGATAGTCCCTACAGGGGGACTTACTGGGGCTATAACCATTGGGACTCGGAAGGCAGTGAAAACAACAGAAATTTCATCGATTATATTCTGACTTCTAAAAACGGAAAGATACCGTTGAAAAACAACAACTATACGCAAGTTGCCCGTATAAATTCAACTGACAGGAAGTTTTGGGGTGTTTTTGATTTAGGTGATCACAATCCTGTATATGGCAGGATTGAGTTGCCATACCTTACCGTTCATACATCAGATACGGTCGTATGTACCGGGAATTCGGTTCTGTTAACGGCAAGTACCAATATCCCGAACCCCGTTTTTAATTGGTATAAAAGTGATGCTCTTATTTACAGTACCCCTGATTCAACATTTGTGACAAGCAATGCTGCCGATCCGATCACGCATTATATCTGTAAAGTCCAATATTCGTATATGCCGGATACCAACATCAATAAGATACCTGTCTTTGATTCGATTCAAAAGAAATATATTTTCAGGGGTAGCTTTGAATCCATTATACAGGATTCCGTTATGGTCAGAAACTGTAGTGTCTCTGCCGCTCCATCCACGATGACTCCCATTTTTAGGATATTTCCAAACCCGGCATCAGACTATTTAACTATAGAGGGAGCATTATCCGAAAACATATCCATACTGCTTTACGACAATTTGGGAAGACTGCTATTCCGGCAGAATAAGCTTACCAATAATGTCTTAAACGTTTCTGGCATGGCGAGCGGAACTTACCAGTTGATTATCACCAAAAAAGATACCGTAGTCTTTCAGGATAAAATAAATATTAAAAGGATGCGGTAACTACAGGCAGCTCAGCATCAGCATTTAAACAACCAGTTTTCAATCATCTTCATACCTTGCGGGGTCATCACACTTTCCGGGTGAAACTGCACACCGCGCAGATTATACGTTTCATGCTGAATGGCCTGTACAATATCATCATCATCCACCGCCGTTACCATTAACGGTGATGAAACATTCCTAATCGCCCAGGAGTGATAGCGTCCGCTTTGAAATTCCCTGTCAACACCGTCAAATAAGATATCTTCTTTAATCACTCTGGTATTTCTGGATTTCCCATGTATGACATTTCCCACATTATACAATTCTGCTCCAAAAACCTGGCCTATAGCCTGATGCCCCAGACATACGCCTAGAATAGATTTTGATGAGGCATACTCTTTTATCAGTTCTAATAATATCCCTGCTTCTTCAGGAATTCCCGGACCCGGTGAAAGAATTATTTTTTCATACCGCTTCACCTCTTCCAGCGTAATTTTATCATTGCGGAAGACATCGCATTTTACATGAAAGGACTCCGCATAATGCACCAGATTGTAGGTGAATGAATCGTAATTATCTAATACTAGTATGTTACCCCTAACCCCTAAAGGGGAACTATTACCTCCTACCCCTAAAGGGGAGTTATTATTTGTGAGATTTTGTGGTTTTTTATTTTTCATTATTAAATCCTATTATACTGTCAATTTCATTTAAAACGTTTTCTATTTCAAATAATATTTGTTGGTTTGGAAATCTTATTTCTTGTAATCCAATTTCTGCAAAATATTCTGTTCTTTCTTTATCTCTTATAATCTGTTCTTTAGTATTATGATATTCGCCGTCAATTTCAATTATTAATTTGGCTTTATGGCAATAAAAATCAGCAATATAATTTGATATTGGATGTTGCCGGCGAAATTTAAATCCTTTTAATTTATAATCTTTTAAAATGTTCCATAATATTAATTCCGTTTCTGTTTGCTTATTCCGCAACTCTTTTGCATTTTCAAAAATAAGATTTGATGCACCGTAAAACATACCCCTAACCCCTGAAGAGGAACTATTACCCCTAACCCCTAAAGGGGAACTTGTTTGTGCAATACCATTTGTTTCTACTGTTTTATTTTTCATTCTTATTTTACTGCTTTCTCATTATTTATCACTGTCCCAAAGTACCCTTTAGGGGATTTAGGGGTTAAAGTGTATTTGCCAATTCTATTGCTTTAATTAATGCTGCTAATTTATTTTCTACTTCCTGCAATTCACTTTCCGGAACTGAATCAGCAACCACGCCGGCTCCAGCCTGAAATGTAAGTGTATTGTCTTTACTTAAAAAACTTCTTATCATTATCGCATGATTAAAATCGCCGTTAAAATTTAAATGACCGATACAGCCGCCATAAAACCCACGGCTTGTAGTTTCATATTTATCGATTAACTGCATGGCTTTATATTTTGGCGCACCGCTTAAAGTTCCCGCCGGAAAAGTATCGCCTATTATTTTTATTTTATCAGCCATATCTTCAATTTCAGCTGTAACTTTTGAAACCAGATGAATGACATGCGAATAATACTGCACTTCGCGATAGACTTCTACCTTAGTATTTTTTCCTCCACGTGATAAATCATTACGTGCCAAATCTACCAGCATGATATGTTCCGCATTTTCTTTAGGGTCGTCTGATAGTTTTTGTGCGAGTGCTGCATCTTTTGCATCGTCGCCTGTTCTTCTGAACGTGCCGGCAATCGGATGAATGGTTACTTTATTATTTTTAACAATCAATTGCGATTCCGGCGAAGAACCCATTAAGCGAAAGTTTTCCAAATCGAAATAAAAACAATATGGTGATGGATTTACAGAACGTAACGCACGATAGACATTAAAATCATCGCCGCGATATTTTTGCTGGAATTGTCGTGATAATACAATCTGAAAAACATCGCCGCGATAACAGGATTGTTTGCCATTGCTCACCATTTCTATATATTCTGCGTCCGCTAAATTTGATCTTTTCTCATTTTCGGCAGAAAAATCATCGAGTTGTAATGGTTTAAATTTTATGATACTTTCAATTTCATCTAAGGTTGTCTTATCGTTTTCAAATCCTTCCACTTCATTTTTTATGATGAATAATTCGTGGTTAAAATGATTAAAGGCAATGATGTACTGATAACAAAAATATTGCGCAATTGGAATTTCAGGTTTTGGTTTATCAAGTTGTATATCTTCAAAATATTGAACTACATCGTATGTCATGTAACCGAAAAGTCCATTCGTGATAATTGGTAATTGCAGAGTTGAAGAATTAGAGAATTGTTGAATGAAATTATTTATTAAATCGGTTAGTTTGTTTTCTTTTAGATTAATTTCTGTTTTTGTTTTATCAGGATAGTTCGCGATGAAGTTTCCATCTTCTACTTTGAAACCTGCTATTGGCTGAAAACAGATATAGGAAAAATTGTGTTCGTCGCCATGATAATCGGAACTCTCCAATAAAATACAGTTTTTAAATTTTGCACGTAAGCGCAGGTATATGCTTACCGGCGTGAGCATATCGGAAATTATTTTTTTATGGGTTGTATGGAAAGTATAACCCCTAACCCCTAAACCCCCGCCCCCTAAAGGGGAGTTATTGTCTGCTATTTTCATTCTTTATCTTTTTTTTACCCCCACCCCTAAAGGGGGGTAACTGTCTGCAAGTCCCCTTTAGGGGATTTAGGGGTATAAAAAAAGCCCGCTTTTTACGGCGAGCTAATATAATACATTTGGTTATAGAATCAGTGCACGCCTATTGCCGTTTACCATTCCACCACCAAAATTTGTTAATTGCCATACTGCAAATATATAAATTATATTCAACTGCGCCAACTTAATATCCATTTTTTGCTTGCAGACCGATCCCTAACACCTGATTGATTTTTGATATCTGCTCTTTTAGTTCAATATACTGTTTTTCTTTTTCTGAAACAGCCTGTTTTAATTCTTCAGTTCCTTTATATTCTGCCTTTAGCTGTTCAATTGATATAGCTTGTGCATCTATGATTTGCTGCTGTTCCTGGATTGCTTTGATGAGTACAGGAACCAGCTCTACATAGTTGACACCTTTGGTCTGCATAGAATCTTTTCCGGATACAACGATTTCCGGCACAATCGTTTCGACTTCCTGAGCCAGTAAACCGAGACTATTTTTATCGTTTTCATTTGCTTTATACTGATAAGTAACCGGCTTCAAACGTAAGATTGTATTCAGTCCGTAGGATAATGGCTTAATATTCCTTTTAAGCCGTTGGTCGCTGACGTTTACGAAATTATCTGAGTAGACATTACTCCATGCCGTTGCAGCAGCGCCGAGATCGTAAGTGATATTAGCAGTAGGTAATACATCACCGCCAAATATAGCTGCATAATTATTGGTAGCACCTGAGGCTGTGGCGTATATACCTACGTTTGTAGCACCAGGTGCTGTCACACTCGTATGGTATCCGTAATTTTGAAAAGTACCGTTAGATATGACAGAACTAAAACCATAATGCAGGCCGCCGCCGGAATTTGATATATTTGATATAGCACCTATTTGCTGTCCGGTACCTGTACCACTGATATCATATCGGGCTCCTTCATGTGTTCCAGTACCCGTATTGGTTAAATCTACTTCGAGACCTCGCTGAATCCCTGTACCGGTATTGGACAACAATGTATAATAACCACGGTGTATACCGCTACCTGTTCCGTCTAAGATGGTATAACTACCAAAATGATTGGCATTACCTGTATTTCCTATATCCGTATAAGTACCATATTGTGCCCCTGTTCCTGCACCAGACAAATTATTAAATGTGGCGAAATGCGATCCAGATCCGATACCAAACACATCATTATAGGTACCGTAATGAAACCCGGAGCCGGTATTCGCTATTTTATTTAATATCCCGAATTGTGGTCCTGTTCCGGCGCCGTATAAACTGTCAAAATAGGCCATATGGCGACGATTGCCTGAATTCCCCAGATCAACATAAACACCTGTCTGTTCGCCGGTACCTGTTCCACCGATTTCAAACATGGCACCCAGATGCCAGCCTGTTCCGGCGCCGGTCAGTTGTGCATAATTTCCCCAATGGGTATTGTTGCCGGAGTTGGTAATAGTAGAATAACTTCCAGCCTGGGTGCCGATGCCGGTGCCAGTTATTGAATTATAATTTCCAAAATGGTTACCTGAACCCGACCCGCTCAGATCAGACCGGACACCATAATGTAAGGCATTGCCGGAATTTGAAATGGTTGTTTGCACCCCATATTGCTGTCCTGTACCCGTGCCGCTCAGGGTATTGCTCAACCCATAATGCACCCCGCTTCCTATGCCGGACATATCACTCTGGTAGCCATAATGCTCACTATTTCCTGAATTATTGATTGTTGTAGAAAATCCTGACTGTATACCAGTACCTATTCCTGACAGCCAATTATACGATCCAATGTGATTTCCCGAACCATTACCGGACATGTTGTTTGTGATACCGTAATGCGTACCATTTCCACTATTTGCAATTTCTACAGTCTGGCCATATTGCGTACCTGAACCTGAACCACTTAAAAATGCATAACTACCATAATGGTCACCGGTACCGGCTCCCGTCAGTGTAGCATAGCTCGCATAATGTACACCATTGCCACTATTTGTAATTGTCGAATAGCTGCCAAATATATTTCCGATACCACTACCGGCCATGTTATTGTAAACTCCGTATTTAATTCCTGAGCCTGTATTTGAAACGATATTAAAAAATCCTCTGAAAACTGCCGTATCTGAACCAGAATATGAATTAGTCACACCCGCTTTATTGGCTGCACGGGCGCTCCAGAAATTGTTTGAAATGCCTGTGGCATCCCCCGTACCGGTTGATGTAAAATGATTTTGTGAACCAATGTGTGTACCCGCCGAAGTTGGCGGATAATACGTGTACGTCCCCCACTTAATCCCAGCACCCGTTCCTCGGTTAAGATTATATACACTTACCGTAGTCCCACCGGTATGATTATTATCGACCAAGACCGTATATGATTTTGCCGGATCGCTATTATTTATGGTCAACGGGTAATCTGCGGACGAAGTACCAATGCCGATATTATCCGTAATCGTAGTGGGATACAGCGAATCATTTACTCTAGTCCAGTGGTTCGTTATCATAGATGAAGAATCTACCCATGATACCTTGCCGTTTCCATCGGTACGCAAAATCTGCCCATCAGTACCTCGTGTAGTTGGCATTACATAATTATTCGTATAATCCATACCAACAGATAATTTTCCTCTGAAAAAAGCTGCATAGTCGTTTAGTGTATCTAAAGCAACAGACATGGATGCAAAGTTATTGCCACCTGCAGTACTGAATATAGAATCATACGTACCATATTTTGTTCCAGTACCAGAACCTGACAATCTATTTAAAGTACCATAATGCTTACCATTACCGGAAACGGTAAGAAATGTTCCGATACCATATTGCGCACCACTAGCTGTACCGGAAAGAGAATTATATATACCATAATGATCACCTGATCCGTTATTAGAAATTTCGTTAGAGGTACCTCGTTGATTGCCTGTACCTGTGCCACCCAGCAGGTTACGTGTACCGTAATGCGAATTCGTGCTGCTGCTAGTCAAATTATTATACGTACCTGTCAGAATAGAAGATACAGCTCCTACTTGACCTGTAAGGATATTATAGGTTCCGAATAGTTGATTATCTGCTGTGCCGGTTATATCAGAATATACACCATATTGACTACCGGTGCTACCAAGGCCTGTTCCTTGAAGATAATTACGAATACCTATAGCTGCACCGGTGCCTCCATTATAAATTTCATTATAAACAGCTTCCTGAGGTCCAAAGCCGGTATTTTGCATTACATTATAAGATGCTATATGTTCTCCGTTTCCATTACCTGTCAGTTCTGTATAGTTGCCTGTATGAAAAGCATTGTTAGAATTATTGATGGATGTGTAATTACCGTATTGGTCGCCTGTGCCGGTGCCTGAGAGGCTTGTATATTTTCCATAATGGATACCTGAGCCTGTACCAGATAATGAATCAAAAGTGCCAAAATGTTTGGCATTTCCTGAATTTGAAATTTCTGTATAATTTCCGTACTGGTAGCCTGTGCCAGCTCCGGAAAGCGAATTACTTACACCATACCGGTTTCCTGTAGAAGTCCCGTTAATTGTGTTATTTACACCATAAACACTAATTGAACTTGGAGTACTGATTATATTTCTGACACCTGCTAATTCGTTGGTAGCTGTATCCGTTGCAGTAAATTCCGAATAGACACCATACTGACGCCAGCCTTCATTATCATAGAAATAATTATATAAACCTTGCTGACGGTTGCCTGTGGTTTGTGAATGGAATAAATTACGTGTTCCGGTCTCTTCACCTTGTCCGCTTGCCCACTCATTTACCATACCTACCATATCGCCTTGTCCGCCAACATAGTTTTCATCACGTACGAAATAATTATTTATACCATGCATTGCACCTGTACCTCTTGCCGGTCCCCAAAACCAATTACGCAACCCATAGCGATATCCATTGCTTGTTGGTGTTGAATTTAAGAATCTATTCTCATATCCTGAAAAGGTTCCAGTTCCGGTATTTTGAAAATCATTGGAAACACCGTATAGTGAATTATTCGATGTTCCGGTAAATGCATTTTGCAAGCCGTACTGATATGTACTTGTTGTGGTAATATTTGTGCTGATATCCTGATATATAGAACTTGCCGGTCCTGTTGCAATACTACCGGAAGAAGTAATATTTAAAGCGCGTGACCTGTTAGTGCTTAAAATATCCAGCCGATAATCAGCCGTATTTTTTCCGATGGCTACATTTCCTAAGTGGTACATGGAATCACTTATATTATCTGGTGCACTTGATGTTCCCTGTTCATACCAATCGTGGTCACTTGCAACTGCAGCAGCATTTTGCCAGGTAACTTTTCCTATATTATCTGTAACCATAATCTGGTTGTTGGTACCGCGTGTGGTTGGCATTACATAATTATTCGTATAATCCATTCCAACAGATAATTTTCCTCTGAAAAATCCAGCATAATCATTTAAAGTATCTAAAGCAGAAGAAAAAACGCCGAAACCTTTGCCGCCTGCTGTTACAGGAACCGTATCGTAAGAGGCATATTTCTGTGCGGTGCCGCTTCCGGAAAGCATATTGAACGAACCGTAGTGGAACCCGGAACCACTATTTAGAATCTGCGTGTAAGAACCGTAATTAATTGAATTACCTGCTCCGTCAAGCAATGTTTGGACGCCAAACCGTGTGCCTATACCGGAAGAAATGAAACGGTTGTAAACTCCGCGGTAATCGCTGCTGTCAGCAGATGTGCTTTCGGTATACATACCGACTTTATTTCCCCGTCCGTTCAATGTATTGTATACCCCGAACATGTTGGGTGAACTTGAACCGCTGAGGTATTCATTCAGTAATCCAAACATAACATTGGGGGCATTGCCGGCAGAGACAAAATTCCGGAAACCTATTTTATTTAGAGGATTGGTTGAAGCGGACTGAAAAACATAACCAGTTTCCTGACCCGTTCCTGTCCCTGAGAAAGTGACATTGGCTCCAATCGCCTGCCCGGCTGAATTATTGTCTACCACGGCACTCAGAACTGTCTTATTACCTGTATTGGCACCACTGATGTTTGCCCTAATGGCTATGGAATTTCCGGTACCCTGATCTAACATATTCAGTGCGATTCCTGCTTTTCCGGTGGCCAGGTTGGCTTTAGATGTGATGATTGCCACTGTATCTTCGGTAGAGGTTAATACCTGTAATGGTCTGTATGGATTAGTTTCTCCAATACCTACAAATCCAGTGTGGAACATGGTATCATTTATTGAAGTCGGCGGAATAGTAGTGCCGGATTTATACCAGTCGTGGTCTGCTGAAACAACTGATGCATTTTGCCAGCTTACTTTTCCAACTCCATCAGTAATCATAATTTGATTATTAGTACCGCGTGTGGTTGGCATTACATAATTATTTGTGTAATCCATACCAACAGATAATTTTCCTCTGAAAAATCCAGCATAATCATTTAAAGTATCTAATGCTGATGAGAAAACACCGTAATTATTACCAATCGTGGTTGCAAATACTGAGTCATAAGATGCATATTTATTACCTGTTCCACTACCGCTAATTATATTATATATACCATAGTTAACACCGTTCCCATCTCCATAAATCTCATTCCTGGTACCAAATTGATTTCCGGTATTTGTTTTAGATAATAAATTGTAAGTACCAATATTATTTCCGGTTCCATTTCCGTTTAAAGAATTTGTGGTACCGATATGAGCACCATTATTGCCATTGTTAATATTATTACTGGTTCCATATATATTTCCAGTGAGGTTGTTTTGAAAATCATTATACAACCCATAATTATTTCCTGATCCACTACCCAAAAAAAGATTTTGTATTCCGTATTGATCTCCACTGCCACTGCTATTGTTTAATGTTATCATTCCATATCGTCTTCCATTGCCTGTACCTGAAAACATATTGTAATATCCTATGTGTGCCTGGCTGCCGGTATTTGATACACTATTGTACACACCAACAACTTCTCCACTGTCAGACCCGGCAAAATTATTATACATACCAAATTTAAAGATTGACCTGCTGTTAAATGTATTGGAAACTCCAAAATTTGTTTGAGTTCCCTGATTGGCAAATGTATTGTTCATTCCGTAGCTAAAAGCATTCAAAGAGGAAGTGAAATCACTTTTATATCCAATTTTTGCGCCGTTACCTGTATTTGTACTGGTATAATAATATCCTGTTTCCGCTCCATTGCCTGTTCCGCCACTAGTGATCTGAACACCGTTCACTGCTGAAGCAGAATTATTATTTACAAGTCCTGATAAAACAGTTTTTACACCTGTAGAGGTAATCGCTGAAGACATATCAATATCAACTGCTGTAGAGGATCCGGCACCTTGATCTGCCATCAAGAGATTTATCCCTTTTTTAGAAGCTGCAGAATTTGTAGCCGAACTTAATGAGGCAATAGTTGGTTGCGAAGATGTAAATACATCTAAAGGAGAAGCGGGAGTATTTACACCAATCCCAACTAATCCCATATGAAACATAGAATCGTTTATATTATCTGGTGCCGTGGTTGTTCCGGTTTTGTACCAGTCAGCATCCTGTACCTGTATGGAAGATGAATCCACCCAGGAAACATTACCACTTCCATCCGTACGCATGATTTGACCGTTCGTGCCGCGTGATAATGGCATGATATAATTATTTACAAAGCTGGTACCAAGAGAAACACGGCCTTTAAAATAGCCCGCATAACCTGTTGTATTGTTTGGCACAACTGAATAGATACCGTAATGTGCACCACCGGTTGAAGCATCAATAGAATCATACACGCCATATTTGGTACCTGTACCTCCCGCAGAACCGACAGTTATATTATAAGCACCATATGATTTAGAGGCTGCATCCGTACTATTGTGCAACATCACATTATACATACCATAATTGCTTTTATTATTACTCGTTCCAACCGTTACACTATTATAAGTTCCTGTAACAGGTTTAAAGCCATTGCCAAAAATCCAGTTATAGGTTCCATAAATACCATCAGGATCAGCAGCACTACCACCTATATTATTTACCTGATTATAGGTTCCATAAATAAGGTCATCACTATTATTGGGTTCAAAAATATTGGAGGTACCATACAATGGCCCCTGGCTCTTTGATGAATAGTTATAGACACCATAATTAGTACCTGCACCAAAATTATTCATCACGTTATACGTCCCCCATTGGTCGCCGGAACCGGTACCGCTGAACCAGACAAAATTTCCATATTTGGCTCCCGAACCTCCAGCGTTGATAGTTGTATAACTGCCTACTTTAAAGTTATTGTTAGGATTGTCAATAGTGGTATACATTCCATAGATAGAACCTGTATGCAACGAACTCATACTATTTCGAATTCCGTATTCATCACCGGTACCGGTATTATTAAAGTTGTTGAGTATTCCTGAACGAAAACCTGCACCGGATGCAGTTAAATTATTTTTAATTCCATAAGATGCCAGTGCTCCAGAATAATTATTGGTAAGCTGTTCTGTAATGGTATCTGTTGTATTGAAAACAGTCAATGGAGATGAAGGTGTATTGATTCCTATTCCAATCTTTCCAAAGGTAAATTTATCGTCGTTGATATTATCCGGTGCGGTGGTTGTTCCCACTTCAAACCAGTCTTTATCATAGTCCAGATTGGATTGAAAGCGCACCCAAAGAGTGCCGCTCCAGTAATAGAAACCAGGAGTTACATCATTAACCGTTGCTGAATTGTACACCAGCAAAGACGTGGCTATACCTGCACCAATCGGTGCATTGCTGGTCGTTTGTGTAAGCGCAAGACGCGGAATCAGAAACCCTTTATCGGCAGCTGAAACATCCAGAATAGCAGATGCATCCGGGGCAGCACCTGTGGCATTGACACCCACATTTTGGGAAAACAGTGCCGTACTTAATGTCAGACACAACAACAACAGATAATTTCTTATCATAACAAAGTATTTATTTCTTTACAAATTTCAAGACCTGATACACTTCCCCATCCACATCAATACGAAGAAGATACGTTGCATTCGCCAACGCAGAAACAGTAATGTTTTCCTGTATATCTTCCTGTTCACCCAACAGTGCCCAATTGGTTATTGCCTGACCGAGCACACTATAAATCGTCAGCTTTTTCTTTCCTTTTATCCCTTTGATATCCAGTATGAGTACATCCGTTGCCGGATTGGGATAAATGGATATAACCGGTTCTGTCAAAACCGTTGTTTTACAGTCGATAACTATAATAGACGAATAGGAGAAATTGCCGTCTTTATCTGTTTGTTTCAGCCTGTAATATGTCTTTCCGGTCAAAGGCTGATTATCCTGCAGGCTGTAGTCCTGCGGAATATCGGAATTTCCCGCTGCATATATCTGCCCAATTACATAAAAGCGGACTCCGTCGGCAGAACGTTCGACTTCGAAATAATCATTATTGCTTTCTGATGCGGTTTGCCATTTAATTTGCACGTAACTTTCATTACAAGACGCCGAAAAAGAGCTCAGTTCAAACGGTAATACATAGCGGTTATCGACCAAAGTCCACCAGGTGTATAATTCTGCTGAAGGCAGAACGGCAACGGTCGATGTATTAGCTGTTGTATTGGTAACCGTTCCCGGCATATAGTCATCCCATTCATTGGTTGTGCTGTTGTAACGCTGTGCAATTAAATTCGATTCCAGAATCGCGTTGTTCGCTACTGACCATTCCGGATCCCTGTAGGTAAAATTCAAATTGGTCAGAGCCGGTTTGGCAGTAAACCCTGTGGGCTCAATTCGCCAGAACCTGTCAACGGCAAATGCGGAATTATCCAGGCTATAGTTGTTGATAAAGTTGGTTACCCCTGTCGGCAATGCCGAAGAATTCAGCCACGAACCAACGGGATACACGGCAAAGGTGAGACTGCCCGCAGCACCGGATGCACCGGCAGTTGAAAAGGAAACCGGAATATATTCTGCAGCACCTATACCAAAAGGAACGATGTAATTCCCGGCCGCAGTACCAATATTCCATTTGACCCTGTTGAGTGGACCTTCTGAGATAATATGCCCGGATGTATTTCTGGTTATGGCATTGGGACTGGGATTATCAATAACCAAATAAGCGCTGCTATCGATACGAACGATTCCACCATTGTTAAGTATCAATCTTGCCTGAGCAGGCGATAAAATACAACAAAACATGATTATTGAAGAAAGTAAATATCTTATCATAGATGTACAAAAAATTAAAAATATTCTAATTTCAGCTATAAATCAACCCTTTACATGTTAAATACGAGTGTATAAAATAAGAATTTGTGGACAACACAAAGGTATGAAATGAGTATTCGGGCAGTTATACTTAGAATCCGGGAATATTCTGTTAATCAGAGGGTCCCTTTTGTAGATGGCAACTCATTTCCTTCGCGTTTTACTGCCATTTTTATGGATTTTGCCACTGCCTTGAAGATGGCTTCTATCTTATGGTGTTCATTATGGCCTTCTGCTTTTATATTCAGGTTGCACTTCGCGGCATCAGAGAAAGATTTCCAGAAATGATAAAATAATTCCGTAGGCATATCGCCTACTTTTTCCCGGTGAAATTTTGCCTTCCATACCAGCCAGGGCCTGCCGGAGAAATCAATGGCGGACTGTGCGAGGACATCATCCATCGGCAGCAGGAAACCATAGCGGGCAATACCTTTTTTATTTCCCAATGCGTGGTGAAATGCTTCACCCAAAGCTATCGCGGTATCTTCAATCGTATGATGTTCATCGATATCCAAATCGCCTTTTACTTTTATGTCCATATCGCAGCCCGAATGTTTGGAGAGTTGTTCGAGCATGTGGTCAAAAAAACCCAATCCGGTTTTGATAGCGGATTTTCCGGTTCCATCGAGATTGAGTGTAACATTGATTTTTGTTTCATTGGTATTTCGCTGAACAATGGCTATTCTGGGTGGATTGGTCAGAAAAGCGGCAATATCATCCCAACGGTTGGTCTTGAGTGCAATCATTTTTTTGAGTTCCCTTTGATTTAACTTATTATCATCCGTCTTGTCGGCGCTTCTGCCCAATAAGATTCCCTTACAACCCAGATTCTTCGCTAATTGTATATCCGTTAAGCGGTCACCAATCACAAAGGAGTTTTCCAAATCATATTGTTTGGTGTTGAGATACTTTGTCAGCAGGCCAGTATTTGGCTTTCGGGTAGGCAGGTTATCTTTCGCAAAACTCCTGTCGATGCACACCTCTGCAAACTCCACGCCTTCCTGTTTAAAGATATCCAACATCAGATTATGGGGGGCCCAGAATTTTTTTTCAGGAAAGGACTTCGTACCTAATCCATCCTGATTGGTGACCATGACAAAAATGAAATCGGTGGATTCCTTTATTTTCTTCAGGGAGGAAATGACATTGGGAATAAACTGCAGTTTTTGAAAACTGTCCGTCTGGAAATTATCTTTCGGCTCCACAATCAGTGTTCCGTCCCTGTCAATAAACAATATTTTTTGCATGTGGTAAAATTAAGCTTTATAATTTTTCAGTGCGTACATGAATTTTTCATTTTCGTCTTTCGTGCCCACGCTCACACGCAGGCAACCTTTTAGCAATGGCGCTTTGTCTCTGTTGCGTACAATCACTTTCTGTCCTAACAGATACTTGTATAAGTCATTGGCATCCGGCACCCTAAACAGGATAAAGTTGGTATCCGACGGGTAAATCTTCTCAACAAATGGAATTTTCTGCATTTCCCTTTCCAGCATGGCTCTTCCCAGGAGTAATTCCCTGATGAACGCTTCTTTCTTATCTTTTTTCTGCAACGCTTCCAATGCCAGCTGAATGGTATGCTGACTGACATTATACGGCATCTTTATGACGTTCATATAATGGATAATTTCAGGATTCGCATACAACATCCCGAGACGTGCATCCGCCATACCCCATGCTTTGGAGAATGTTTTTATCACTACCAGATTCTGAAATTCATCGAGGCGCTCCGTCCAGCTTCTGCTGCCGGCGAAATCCTGATAGGCTTCATCTATCACCACCAATCCATCAAATGCATTCAACAATTCTTCAATATCTCTTTCATGCATCAGGTTTCCTGTCGGGTTATTCGGCGAACAGATAAAAATTATTTTCACCTTTCCGTCATTGTAAGGTACGAAGCAATCTCTATCTGTTGTGACATTAGATTGCTTCACTTCGTTCGCAAGGACGTTCTCGTGTTCATCCTGTTGAATTTGCTTCAGTATTTCACCTAGATTTAACTGAAAGGTTTCTTCCAACAACAATACTTCTACCAATTCAATATTCATGACATGTGAAGCATGTTCGTACATGGAAAATGACGGCGGGAAAACCATGGCCTTATCCTTACCCGAAATACAAAAACACTGAATCAGCACATTAATGCATTCGTCGCTTCCGTTACCCAGAAAAATCTGATGGCTGTGTAAATTCTCATAACGGGCCAGTTCAATCTTCAAATCCGTTTGCAGCGGATCCGGATAACGATTGTGCAACTCATCTGTCACCGAACCCAGACTATTCTCATTCGCATCGAGAAAGACACCTTCTTTGCCTTCATATTCCATTCTTGCCGACGAATAGGCATTCATTGTGAGGACATGCGGGCAAACCAGACTTTTTATGCTTATTGTTTTCATTATTTTCAAGTTATAGGATATGGGTTATTGGTTCAACCAAAAGATAGATCTAACCGATAACATTTAACTTTTTAATCGAATCGTAACAGCATTTTTATGCGCATCCAGTTGCTCACTGGCCGCCATTATTCCGATTGTTTCTCCAAGCAGCTGCAGTCCTTCTTTACTGATCTGCTGAAACGTAATTTTTTTGACGAAACTATCCAAAGAGACACCGCTGTATGCACGCGCATGTCCGTTTGTCGGCAATGTGTGATTGGTACCACTGGCATAATCTCCGGCACTTTCCGGTGAGTAATGCCCTAAAAATACAGAACCGGCATTTATCACTTTTTCCGCCAAGAGTTCAGCATTTCTCGTTTGAAGAATCAAATGCTCCGGAGCATAGAAATTGCTCAATTCAATCGCCTCCTCCATATCTTTTACAACTATAAGTTTACTGTTCACTAATGTCTGTTGAATGATTTCCTTTCTTGACAGATTCTGCAATTGCTGATCAATCGCAAAATGCACTAAGTTCAGATAGGCTTCCTCCGTCGTGACAAATAATACCTGACTGTCTGTGCCATGTTCCGCCTGTGACAACAAATCCGCTGCTATAAAATCCGGGCGGGATTCATCATCTCCGATAACCATTACTTCACTCGGCCCTGCGGGCATGTCAATAGCTATACCTTCTTTATTGACCAATTGTTTTGCCGCTGTCACATACTGATTGCCGGGCCCGAAAATCTTACTGACCTGCGGAACAGATTCCGTACCGTAAGCCATTGCCGCTATCGCCTGTGCACCACCGGCTTTGTATATTTTAGTCACGCCACACAGATGGGCGGTATATAAAATCGCTGGATGGATATTTCCATTCTTATCAGGAGGTGAACACAGGACAGTATCCCTGCATCCCGCTATCTGTGCCGGAACCGCCAGCATAAGAACGGTAGAAAATAAAGGCGCTGTGCCGCCTGGGATATACAATCCGACTTTTTCAATGGGGACTGATTTTCTCCAGCAATGCACGCCGGGCATCGTTTCGACCTCTTCAGGAACCTGCTTTTGAGCAGCATGAAATAGTTCAATATTTCTTTTTGCGGTATCTATCGCTTTCTTCAGCTCATCTGACACTTCTTTTGCCGCTTTGAGCATTTCATCTTCTGAAACAACAACACTATCCAATTTTACACCATCCCATTTTTCTGCATATTCCATCAATGCTGCATCTCCCCGATGTTTCACATCCTGCATAACCGGAGCCACCCTCCCTTCAATCTCTTCAAAAGATTTCGTGGGACGCTTTAAGAGTTCGCCCCAGGATTCTCTTGCCGGGTATTTTATAAATTGCATAACTTCATACTTTTATCCCTCACCGCATGTGAGTGGTTTATCTTAATAAATTAATTTCTCAATAGGCATCACTAATATCCCTTCCGCACCGGCGTCTTTCAGCTGCTGTATCTTTTCCCAGAAATCTTTTTCTGTGATTACTGAATGCACCGAACTCCATCCTTCTTTAGCCAATGCCTGTACCGTCGGCGAATTAATTCCCGGCAACAGGGAGATAATCTTTTCCAGACTGACATTGGGTGCGTTCAACAGAATATACTTGTTCTTTTGCGCTCTCTTTACAGCCTCTATCCTAAACAACAGCTGATGTAAGATGTCCTTCTTTTCATCGGACAGGTTTTTATTTTTTATCAAAACAGCCTCCGAATGGAAAATCTGCTCCACTTCCTTCAGCCCGTTGCTCAACAAGGTGGAACCGGTGGAAACGATATCACAGATGGCATCCGCCAAGCCGATGCCGGGGGCAATTTCCACGGAACCGCTGATAACATGGATATCGGCTTTAACCTGATTATTATCCAGGTAATGCTGTAAAATCCTCGGATAGGAAGTGGCGATAGATGTACCCTCCAGGTCCTTAATGGACTTAAACTCAAGATTTCTTGGCACTGCTAATGATAAGCGGCATTTACCGAAGCCCATCTTTAATACTTCATCCACTTGTTTATCGGACTCTACCAACACATTTTCCCCAACAATCCCGATGTCCGCTACCCCGTCCTGCACATAGTCCGGAATATCGTCATCGCGAAGGAATAAAATATCTATCGGAAAATCATAAGCGGAGGTTACCAGTTTGCCGGAACTGTTCGGAAAAGAAATGTCACATTCATGAATCAGCTGAATGGAGTCGTCACTCAGACGACCTTTTTTCTGTATGGCAAGTTTTAATCGTTGCATAGTACAAATTTACTTGTTTGAATATTAATAAAACAGGAAATAATAAATGATTTGAAAAACAACTGCACACCCCTATCTGGAGTGATGAAAAAGAGGATGAAATGAGTGCAGCACGCGTAACATATACTCAAAATTACAAAAATATATGGCTATTGAAAGATATGGTGTTTTAAATTAAGATTAATGAAATGAATTTGTATTTTTATACCCAAATTATAAATATGAGAAAGATAAGTCTTAGCATCTTCCTTTTTTGCAGCATGTTGCTGTCATTTTCCGGCTCAACACCACCCTCTAAAAATGTATTATTCAATAATTACAAGGCCGGTTTCATACAAAGGTTATGGAAAATGTACCCGGACTGGGCAACCATGATCGGCTATCATAAATACGACAGTATCCTGTATGTACCAACGGACATTCAACGTTCTAAAGAATTGTCTTTTTCAGACGTAGAGCTTAAAAAACTTAAAAGTTTTCCGGTTGACCAACTAACCGGTGCCAATAAAACCGATTATTACCTGATGGAGAATTTCCTGAAAAAAATCAGATGGGATATTAAGACATTGAAATCCCATGAATGGGATCCTTCTAATTATAATATTGGCAGCTCCTTTTCGTATATCTTATCAGAAGATTATGCTCCGCTAAAAACCCGGTTAGCAGATTTTTACCTCAAACTAAGAAATGTAGCTGCCTACTATACAGCAGCCGAAAAAAACATACGGAATCCTACAGCAGAACATCTCCTGTTGGCGATTGAACAGAACGAAGGGACCTTATCCGTTTTTGAATCTGATTTCGTGGATTCCGTCAAGGCAATGAAATTTTATCCTGAAACGGAAGAGGCTTATCTGAAACGGGGAAAAGAAGCAGCCGACGCTATACGCCATTACATCGTATTCCTTAAATCCTTTAAAAACGATAACCCCAGAAGTTTCCGGCTGGGAGCAGATTTATATGCCCAAAAATTCAATTACGACATTCAAAGCACGTATACGTCAGATGAAATATTTAAAGCAGCATTAGACCGGAAAGATTTCCTGCATACTGAAATGGGAAAGATAGCTGTTAGCCTTTGGCCTAAATATTTCGGCAATCAATCCATGCCGATAGATAAATTGGTGCTGATTAAAAAGGTAATTGACACCATCTCCGTGCAGCACGTGCGACCCGAAGATTTTAAAACGGAAATAGAAAGACAGTTACCGGAACTCACTGCATTTGTAAAGGAAAAGAATCTGGTTTACATGGATCCTGCCAAACCGCTTAAAGTCCGTAAAGAACCCGGCTACATGGCCGGTGTGGCAGGAGCATCCATGAGTTCGCCGGGACCCTATGAAAAAAACGGTACCGCCTACTATAATGTGGGTACATTGGATGGATGGAGCGCGGAGCGTGCTGAAAGCTACCTGAAAGAGTACAACCAGTATATCCTGCAAATACTGAACATTCATGAAGCCATCCCCGGACATTATGTTCAGTTGATGTACAGCAACAAATCCCCTTCGGTAATCAAATCTATTTTAGGAAACGGAGCCATGATAGAAGGTTGGGCGGTCTATTCCGAATACATGATGATGGAGAACGGGTATGGCAACAATAAGCCTGAAATGTGGCTGATGTATTATAAATGGAATCTGAGAGCTGTCTGCAATACCATCCTGGATATAAGCATCCACACCAAAAACATGAGCAAGGAAGCGGCGATGGATCTGATGGTCAACCAGGGATTCCAGCAACAGGCGGAAGCGGAAGGAAAATGGAAAAGAGCCACACTGACCAGTGTACAGTTATGCAGCTATTTTACCGGATTCCATGAAATCATGCAGCTGAGGGACGAGTATAAGAAAATAAAAGGCAGCGACTACACCGTCAGGAAATTCAATGAAGCGTTTCTGAGTTATGGCAGCGCACCGGTCAAATATATCCGCGAGTTATTATTACCTCAAAAATAATGTGTTAAAAAAGTTGCGCTTCCCGTAAATTAGATACAACTTGAATGCAAGATTGCAGTCTAATTTATGAGCAGACTAAAATAGTTCTAAAGCGCCTGACGGGCGCTTTTTCTTATCGTGATTTCATGTATTGAATAAAGTTTACTATCTTTATCTACACAGAATTTTCAACATGAAAACACATTTCTATCCACTTTTATTTTCATTCATTCTTGCCGGTTGTTCAAAAGAAAACAGCTCATCCATTCCTGACCAGACCGAGATCAATAAATTAAAACTGAACCAGATACAGATTTTAGGAAGCCATAACAGCTACCACAAGCATATGCCCAACAACCTGTTTTCTTTTCTCGGAAATATCAATTTTCTGCTGCCCGCCGAATATAAGGTGGAAGCGCTCGACTATTACCATGAGCCACTGGAAGACCAGCTGGATATCTACCAGATGAGGGGATTTGAAATCGATCTTTATGCCGACCCTGCCGGGGGAAGATTTTACAACAGACAGGGTAATCTGTTTGCACAGCTTCCCGTAGCTTCCGGCATCGATGAATTGAAACAACCCGGCTTTAAAGTGCTGCACATACCGGATATCGATTATGAGACGCACTTCTACACATTTAAAAGTACCCTGCAAGCGCTTAAAACCTGGTCGGATGCCCGCCCGAATCATATTCCTGTCTTCCTGCATATAGAAACCAAAGAAACAACGGTAGGTGACATACTCGGATTTTTAGGATTTACCACAGCCATAAAATTCACCCCATCATTATGCGATGATATTGACACAGAAATCAAGAGTGTGTTTGGCGATGCCCTGGAAAAGGTAATAACACCGGACAAGGTAAGAGGGAGCTTTGCCACATTAGAAGAAGCTGTACAGGCGGGCAACTGGCCGACAATTGGTGAAAGCCGGGGAAAATTTATTTTTGTGATGGAAGGCGGCGGCGACAACGAGTATCTTCAGGGGCATCCGTCTTTTCAGGGAAGAGCCATGTTCTTATACATGGATGATCCCGGCACTCCGGAAAGCGCATTCCTGAAATACAATGATGCTGCCGGCGATGAGACAAAAATTAAAACAGCCGTAGAGGCAGGATATATTATACGTACCAGAGCGGATGGGCCTAACGGCGAGAACAGAACAGGCAGTTATGTCAATCAGGAGGCGGCGTTTAGAAGCGGCGGACAGATTATTTCAACAGATTACTATCGGCCCGATCCCAGATACGAAACACAACCGACTAAATTCACCGATTACAAATGTCAGTTTCCAAATGGTGACCTTGCCAGGATTAATCCAGTGAGTGCCGCCGACAAACAAGGTATCGGAAAAATTGCAGAGTAGCACTTTTCCTTATTTTCTGCTTATTTTAGCGGTATGCAGCACATTCGTTTTCAATTCCTTTTTTGTGTTCTCCTGACATGTAGTTCTTTCGGCTATTGTCAAACATCCGTAAATATCGATTCGCTGAAGATCAACCAACTTCAGATTATAGGCAGCCACAACAGTTATCATTTACGTGCCAATAAGCCTGTCCTCAATTTCCTGAAAGGGTTGAGCGGCATTTTACCCAAAGGGTATGACCCGCATGAACTGGATTATGAACACGAACCGCTGCAACTGCAGCTGGATTCATTTCATCTCAGAAGTTTTGAGATAGACATCTATCCAGACCCTCAAGGCGGGCAATTTTATTACAGAAAGAAGAACAACCTGCTGGGCAAACCCAAGGCATCCGGTATAGACGCACTCAAAGAACCCGGATTCAAGGTCATGCATATACCGGATATCGATTACAATACGCGTTATTTTACATTCATAAGCATGCTTGCTGATTTTAAGAAATGGAGCGATGCCCATCCGGATCATTTACCCATTTTTATTTTAATAGAGGGTAAGGAAGAATCCATTGCATCCACACTGAAAAAGCTGCACTTTTCAAAAGCTATTCCCTTCACCCCTGCATTGTGTGATGATATCGACAAAGAAATAAAAGAAATTTTTGGTAATCATCCGGATAAAATAATCACTCCCGATGTGGTAAGAGGAAATTTCGCTACGCTCCGTGAAGCCGTTGCCGCCAACAACTGGCCAAGCATAGCAGCAGCACGCGGTAAATTTATTTTTATCACAATGGACAAAGCGGATAAGCCTTACCTAATCGGACATCCGAATCTGGAAGAAAGACTGATGTTTACATTCTCGAAAGAAGGTAACCCCGAAGCTGCATTCATAAAATTCGATGACCCGGTTGAGAACCAAAATGAAATTAAACAGGCTGTACAAAAAGGCTATATCATCCGGACAAGGGCAGACAACCCCAATAAACAAAACAGGAGCGGCGACTACCTTCAGATGATGAAAGCCTTTGAAAGTGGTGCGCAAATTATCTCTTCCGATTATTACCGTCCCGACCCAAGATACAAAACCAAGCCAAAAAAATTCAAGAACTACTCCTGCCGGTTTCCGCATGATGATACCGGCATTATCAATCCTGTCTCAACGCCGGCCGTAAAGATGAAAGAAAAATAATCAGCTTTAGTGAACGATACTTATTTTGGACAGATACGACTGAGTGTCTGTCTTCATCGAAAGAACATACAAGCCATTTGGAAGCTGTAAGTTTAGTACTACCTTTTCCTTATTCTTACTTTCTGCGGTATACACCAGTTGCCCTTCCGTATTCATGATTTCAAGTGTAACTGATTTATATTGAATATCCGTGGGTATCTGGACAGAAAACATGCCGGTGGAAGGATTGGGAAATAATTCCAGCCGTTTCATACCATCCGAATGAACCGATGAAACAACGCCCGGATTCAATATGCGGTAGAGGAAGTCCGTTGTTTTTTGCACAATAAAAGGATACGTAGCGGTATCACCTGCCTGATCAACAGGATGTCCTATTTTATTTATAGGATAAAATTCAGCATAGGTACCGTTGTTTATCATTCTGGGATAAATCCTGTTGCCTCCGTAAAACTGTCCTAACCAGCAGGCTACCGTCACAAAACAACCTGCATCAAAAGGCACGGTCAGATCCGGATTGTTATGAAAAGCCAGGTACTGAATATCTCTGTTATCATTAATATAATTCAAGTCTCCAATTGCTCCGCTACAGCTGACTACTGCTTTTATCCCTTTCATTGTATAGCCAGGGTTTCCGCTGTTTCCGTCCAGACCACCTAACTCTTTAAAAGATTGTTTAAAAATGAAATTCATTTCTAAAGTATCATTCAGGTAAACTGTATGGAGCATGGTAATGGCTCCGGCTGATGAACCATAAATAAAAATGGAATTCGTATCCACCCTGTAGTAATTATTATTCTGAGCGACATCCTTTTTAATGTATCGTATGGCTGCCTTCAGATCCTGAACTGCCCTGACGATTGCCCTATGCCAGTTATATGTATCTGCAAAATCCAAAATAGGTGCAATTAAGGTTGTTTGCTGTACCCTGTATTCTATATTTGCCGTGACATAACCCTTTTTTGTAAAATATTCTGCGGTTAAATTTATAGACTGATCATTGCGGCTGCCTCCTACAAATGAACCGCCATGAACAAAAAATATTATTGGCCGTACGGACGCTGTATCACCCTGTGGTTCATATACATCCATTAAAAGATTGGTCAGCTGGTTTTTATTATCGTAATTACTTCCATACTGAATATCGATATTTTTTTTAACAGAAAATAATTCATCTTTAAATCTAGTTTGAGAAAAAGTAGTAAGGAAGCAGATAATTAAAAAAAGGAGTGTAATGACTCGTTGCATATCTTTCACTTTAGGTATTAAATATAGCTAAAATATGTGAAAAAATCATTAACTGAGAAGCCAGTTTTTGAACACATCAAAATTTGCAGTCATCGGTACGGATAGTTTCTTTCCTTTGATTATGGCTTCCAGGCGCTCCGGAATTTCCACCTTTTCTCCTATAAGCGGTTCCACCACCTCACCAAACTTAACCGGATGCGCGGTGGCCAGTATAATGCCGTTTATATATAAAGGATTTAAATCGTTTTCATATACGTACTCATCCAGGCCCAGATAGCCTACTGCCGTATGCGGACACATTAAATAATTATACTGTTCAAATACATTTCGGATACAATCAGCCGTTTGTTCATTGTTGTAGGAGTATGCCTCGATGGAATCGCGTACATTTTCCACCTCATTGTCATAGATATCCATCAGACGGGCAAAATTGCTCGGATTGCCGACATCCATCGCATTGGAAATGGTTTGGACCGATACTTTCGGTTCAAATTTCCCCGTTTCATGATAAATGGTAAACACATCATTTGAGTTGGTAGCCGCAATCATTTTAGTGACCGGCAACCCCATTTTTTTAGCAAATAATCCTGCGGTCAGGTTGCCGAAATTTCCGGATGGAACTGAAAAATACAAAGGCAGGCTTTTATCATCCAGCTGTCTGTATGCATATATATAATAAAACGACTGCGGAATCAGACGGGCGATATTGATAGAGTTGGCAGAAGACAATGTCAGTTTTTCATTCAGTTCTTTGTCCAGAAATGCCTGCTTCACCAGTGCCTGACAATCATCAAAGGTACCATCAATCTCCAAAGCGGTAATATTGGCGCCCAGCGCCGTAAATTGTTTTTCCTGTATATCGCTTACCTTACCTTTCGGATAAAGGATGGTTACCTTTATTCCTTCCACATTCAGGAAACCGTGTGCTACGGCAGAGCCGGTATCACCGGAGGTAGCCACGAGAATATTAACCTCCTTGTCATTATTGCGCAAATAATATCCCATCAGCCTGCCCATGAAGCGGGCACCAAAATCCTTGAATGCCAGCGTGGGACCGTGAAACAATTCCAGAACGGAATAATCCCCCACTTCTATCAGGGGTGCATCAAAGTCATACGCCTGCTGTATGATTTTGTTCAATTCAGCGGCAGGTATCGATTCCCCTATGAAATTATGGGCGATATGATACGCCATCTCCGTGAACGTATAACTTTCCAGATGGTCCCAGAATTTCTGCGGAAGCGGCTTAACCACATACGGCATATACAAACCATTATCCGGCGGCAGCCCTTTCAGTACCGCTTCCTTCAAATCGACGTCCGGACTTTGGTGTTTGGTGGAATATAATTTCATGTACGTATTTACTTTTTTTTCTAATAATCAATAAGATTCCCCGTTATGTTCGAAATGACAGGACGTGGAATTATCTGTCTTCTTCCCTGTTTCTTTTAAAAGCTCTGTACACAATTACTCCGCATAACACGCCCATTATGAGTGGCGTAAAAAAACGGGTAATCGTATCAAAGCCGAGCAAAGCCGAAGTCGAAGTAATGATTCCTGAATTAATAATCATATATGGAACAAACATCACTATTAAAATTATCACAGCAATGATCACTTCCGTTTTATAGATTGAGAGAAATTCTTTCATTTTAGATAGTTTAATCTGTCATGGGCAGCACCTTCGGTCCCTGGTTATTGACTTTACTGGCATACACATCCGCTCCGATATTCATCTCTTGCATCACTTTTTTCATGGCTTCGCCTGCCTTTTCGGCAATTTCCTTTCCATGGCAGAGTGCAAATACGCTGGGTCCGCTGCCGCTGATACTACCACCCAGGGCACCTGCATCTTTCGCCGCCTGCTTCATTTCATAAAATCCGGGAATCAGCTTGCTTCTGTACGGTTCTGCGATATAATCCACCAGGCTTCTGCCGATTAAGTCATAATCACCCCGCAGCAAACCGACCATCATGCCGCCCACATTCGCACTTTGTCGCAGGGAATGCGCCAACGGAATCTCTCTCGGCAAAATTTCGCGTGCATCTTTGGTCAGTACAATCACATGCGGATTAATGACCGCACACCACAAATCTTCGGGCACCGGAATCTGCAGGATATCCAGCGGCTCATAACTTCTGACAAGGATGAAGCCGCCGAACAAACCGGCTGCCACGTTATCAGCTATGGCGGCATCGCAGGCGGCTTTTTCCGCATCCAGCAAAAAAGGCAGCATCTCCTGTTTAGTCAGTCGTTCATTGCATAACATGTTTATGGCATAAACACCTGCCACTGCGCTGGCAGCGCTGCTGCCCAAACCGCTGCCGCTCGGCATCATTTTCTTCAGCCATATCTTACAGCCAAAATCCGCCTGTATGTAATCCAGATAATCCTGAATCGCAACGGTAGCCGAATTTTTTTTCGGATCACGTGGCAATACGCCTCCATCGCCTTCAATGTCTGCTATCACCACACCTTTCTCCTCCGTAATTTCCATAATTAATTCATCCCCGGGTTTGTCAATGGCAAAACCCAGCACATCGAAACCACAGGCAACGTTTGCTACGGTTGCGGGAGCAAAGACTTTTATTTTATCGCCTACTTTCATTTCGTCAGTATTTACACACCCTCAGTCCCCTCTCAAGAGGGGAAATGCGATTGTTTGTTCTCAATTCACAACATCGATTCACTTAAATCGTATTTTCAAATTGCAATATCTAAATTTCCCTTCGGATAAAAAGATGGTTTTATAGTGGTGTTTAATTTGCCATATAATTACCGATGCTGATAATTTCTGCAAAGACACCTGCCGCCGTCACTTCTGCGCCTGCTCCCGGCCCTTTAATTACCAGTGGATTATTTTTATACCGTTCTGTTGTAAAGACAATCATATTATCACTTCCGCTCAGGTTATAGAATGGATGCTTACTGTCCACCTGTTTTAAAACAATCTCCACATTATTGCCTTCTATGACAGCCATATAGCGCAATACATTCCCGTTTTTCTCCGCTTCTTTTTTCAGGCTTTCGTAGGGTGCATCGAGCTCCGGCAATTTTCCCAGGAATGTTTTCACATCCACCTCCCTTAAATTTTCGGGTACCAGGTTTTCCACCTTGATATCCGTCAATTCCATCTGAACACCCGAGTCCCTGGAAAGTATCAGCGCTTTTCGCGCCACATCCAGTCCGGACAAATCATCACGAGGGTCAGGTTCTGTAAATCCTTTTGCCTTGGCATCCAGTACCACATCCGAGAACTTTAAATCACCTTTATACGTATTGAATATAAACGACAAGGTGCCGGACAATACCGCTTCTATCTTTAAAATCTTATCGCCCGAATTCATCAGTGACTGCAACACGCCGATAACCGGTAATCCGGCACCCACATTGGTTTCATACATAAAACGGGCATTGGACAACTTGGCGAGTTCACGCAGGCGGATGTATTTTCCTGACTCAGTGTATTCGCAATTTTGTTTGGTGTAACGATGGAAATACTTTTCTTCAGGAGTTTCTCATAAAATTCCACCACCGTTTTACTGGCCGAACAGTCAATGAAAACGGTATTCGCAAAATTCAGGTCAATCACCTTATTGGTAAACGTTTCGAGATCGGATTTTTCCCCTTTTTCATTCAGTACCTTCTCCCAATCTTCCAAATCTATCCCATTGCTGTTGATCAGCGATTTTTTTGAATTGATCATACCGGTTATATTGATCTGAATAGATTTTTCTTTTTTCAGGTATTCAAATTGATTCTTGATTTGTTTCAATAATGTTTTTCCAATAAGGCCGGTAGGGCCCACCAGAAATACGTTGATGGAATGTACGTCACTTTCAAAGAATATTTCGTGCAGTGCGTTCAATGCTTTTGCTTCGTTTAATCTGTCAATCACAGCAGTGATGTTCAACTCGGAAGAACCCTGTGCAATCGCTTTCACGTTGATACCGTTTTTCCGAGTGCCTTAAACATCTTTGCGGGAACGCCCGGCACATTGGACATGTTCTCTCCTATAACGGCAATGATCGAATTGCCGGTTTCCACCACCAATGGCTGTATCTGTCTGTTTTGAATCTCATACTTGAATTCTTCCTCCACGGATTTCTGGGCCTTTTTAATATCCGACGGTACAATCCCGAAACAAATGGAATGCTCGGAAGAGCCTTGTGTCAGAAAGATGATATTTATACTTGCTCTGGACAGGCAGCCGAACAATCGGGAAGCAATGCCCACCACCCCTATCATACCGGTACCTTCCATGCGCAGCACCGCGATATCCGAAATGGAAGAAATGCCTTTTATGACATTGTTTGATTTCCCGGAATCTTTGGAAACGAATGTACCCGGATGTTCGGGATTAAAGGTATTCTTGATGATTAACGGAATATTCTTGATATATGCCGGCTGAATGCTGGGCGGATAAATCACCTTTGCGCCGAAATGGGATAACTCCATCGCCTCCTTGTAGGATAAGGTAGGAATGGTGAATGCCTGTTCCACCCGGCGAGGGTCTGCCGTCAGTACACCGTTCACATCCGTCCATATTTCGATGGCATCCGATTTGAGTGCGGCACCAAAGATAGCTGCCGTATAATCCGAGCCGCCACGACCCAGCGTGGTCACATTGCCATATTCATCGCTGCCGATAAATCCGGTAACCACCGCCACACCATGGATGGCTTCAAAGAAATCAAGGATATTTTTGTTCGTTTTATCAAAATTCACCTTTGCAGATAGAAAGTTGGAATCCGTTCGTACCAGTTTTGTGGCATTTACATAAATCCCGTTCAGCCCGGCGCTCTTTAAAGCACCCGCAACAATGAAGGAGGAAAAACGCTCGCCGTAAGACACCAACTGAGCAAGTGTTTTATCGGACAACTCACCCAGCAGGTTGATTCCTTTCAGGATATCCTCCACCCTTTCCATGCTTTCGATAAACTCTTCGAGCATCTCCTTTTTCACATCCGCATCGGTGACCAGCGCTTCGATGGCAGCACGGTGGCGTTCCTTGAAACTTTCAAATATCTCCAGATAGGTCTGATTGTCCTTTTTTTCCGCCAGCTTTCCGGCGTTAATCAACTGGTCCGTCACTTTGCTGAATGCCGAACAGACCAATACGACGTCTTCTCCCTGCTCTTTTTCCTTCTGCACGATACCGATGATGCGCTGAATATTTTCAACAGAACCTACAGAAGATCCTCCAAATTTTAATACTTTCATAATGGGTGTACAATTTACAATTTATGTTCCGCAAATGCGGAATACGACCTTAATAAAAACCGTAACAAACAAAAATACGCATTCAGGCAAAATAAACTTTAACAAATAAATACACAAGACGTTAATTATTAATTAAATGTTGGGAATCCGGTTGATGAGAGTCTGTTGAAATTGCATGGCAAGCAGGAATCGGGCTGAGACAAGGCATCCGGTTGTATCTTTATCGCTTGAAAGCTATCGGCTGGTGTCCTCACTAAGCGAAACTAAATGATAAATATAATCAGTGGGTACACCAACCGTTAGATAATTCAAATTTCAGCTTTCATCGCTGATTAAAGAAACAATCGATATTTTTAGTAAATTTATATTCAGGTAAAATCCTATTGGGTATATGCTGAAAATCCTGAAATTTTTCTACAGCATCTGGACGGTGGTAAGTTTTATGCTGCTCACGATTCCTATGGCAATGGGTTATCTGCTGCTCAAACTGGTGCCGTATAAAAAACAAATCAACGGTGTTTATATCATTAACCGGTCAGCCCTATTTATCTGGTCGGTGCTGGTGGGTATGCGATACAAGATAACAGGACTGGAAAATATTAACAAAGACAAGACATATGTGGTGGTGGTCAACCATGTGAATGCGGCCGATATGATGGCTACGGCTTACGGACAGCGTGTTCCCGCCAAGCCGTTGGTAAAGAGAGAACTGACATTGATTCCAGGGTTAGGGCAATTATTTTCGCTGATGTGCCTGCCCGTGGACAGAAGCAGCAAGGAAGCCCGTTATCAAAGCAAGATACGCATGCTGAATGACCTGAAGCAAGGCATCTCCGTATTAATTTTTCCCGAAGGTACACGTAACAGGACCAAAAACCCGCTCATTCCATTTTATGACGGAGCCTTTGAGTTGGCCATTGAGGCACAGGTACCGGTACTGCCGGTGGTACTAACGAATATCCGAAAGATAAACCGGGTTGACACTTTGCTCGTGCAACCCGGAACATTGGAAATAGCCCATCTTACCCCAATAACAACAACAGGCCTATCGTCCAATAACCTGGAAACGCTGAAGCAACAGACATTTCTGGTGATGAAAGCCTATCTGCTTCAGCATGATTCCTATTTTAAAACGCAAAAGACGGACAGAATACCGGCTTAACCGGTTTTACGCGGTCCTTAAACAACCTTCCCGAATAGGAAATGGATATTTCCCCGCTGCCGTTAAATCTGCTTACTTTCGTTAGTTTGGAAACATTGATATCATAATTAAACGTGACATTAAATCCTTTGTATTCCAGTTTGACCGCGGGAATCAAGGCATCATTTACCCTATACCATGCGCCAAAATTGAGCGCTAACATCTCTTTCCTGTTTTTGAACCACCCATAGCGCGCGAAACTGCCGAACACAATTTCCATATTCGGCCCCTGTTTTTGAAAAAGAAAGGATGGCTGCATCGACCAGTTTCCCTTCAGCATACATTCACCTCCGGTAAACGCCGAATAGCGGGTAAACAATCTGTTTTCCTGTTCAATATAAAACGATACGTTCGGGCGGGTAAGATTGAAGATTGAAAAGCTGGCAAAGAAATTAGTATGCTCTTTAGGTGAGAACGAATACAGTCCGCCAATGCCCAGATTGTAATCCACCTGACTGGTACGCAACCCGTTTTCCAGAGGGTCCAATGTTGGGTCAAAGCCGTCAAATCCGTTGAACTGATTTTCAAAAGTAGCTTTGGAGAAATCAAATTTGCGCATGGAAATGCCATTCTGAAATCCCACCCCTATTATGTGATTTCGTTTAACATCCAGTACCTGTAAGAAAGACACGTTCACGCCCACCTGATTATTCGTAAAATTCGTAGAACCCGCCCTGTCATGAGCGACGTATACACCCACTCCTAAAATGGAATTGGGGAATTTATTTTTCAGCAGGGATAATTCGGCATTTCCGCTTATCGTCTGGTAAGGTGTGGAAATACTGCGCCATTGGGTTTTATAAGTAGCGGCAACGTAGTAATCATTATTGATAAAACCTGTGAATGCAGGATTTATATTGGACGGGACGGCATAAAACTGCGAAGAGTGCATATCCTGTGCCTGTGCATGCCACCCGATGAGCAGTATCATGATCCAGGGAATAAAGGTTTTCATCTAATAGGATTTATTGGGGTTTGAAATATGTTTCTGTGTTATCTCAATAAGGTTACATCTCCCTTTCGTATGGTTCTTTGTCCGTTAATACACTCCACCTCCATATAATACATATACACACCGGGGTTCAGGAGTTCCCCTTTATAGGTGCCGTCCCAGCCGGTTTCAGGGTTATTGGTTTCAAAAATCAATTGCCCCCAGCGGTTAAATACCCTAATCTGTTTTACGGAGGAGATTCCCGGCCCCAAAGCTCTCAGCACATCATTTTGTCCGTCACCATTCGGAGAGAAGGTATTCGGAACATAGACCATTCTGCCGGAACAATCTTCGATTACCCTAATTAACAGAATATCTTTTGCCTTACAGCCAAATTCATTGACAGCAGTCACAATATAACTGGTATCCGTTTCCGGTGATGCCATTGGATTCTGACATTCGGTACAGGATAGTTTATAATCCGGACTCCAAATGTAAGTGACGTTATTGGGTGATGTGGCATCTATCTGCACTTCAGAACCTTTGATGATGATATGATCTACTCCAGCCGTTACTGCCGGCAATGGTTTTATATCCACCTGCACCGGCAGCTTTTGCAGCAAACAGGCGCCATTTTCAAAGATGGCATAGAATGTAGTATTGGATTTCGGGAACGCAAGCGGATTCGGATCATTTATATTTGATAGCGCAGGTGAATTCGACCAGGTAATTTTGGTTATGTTCAGCGATGTATTTTCCGCTTCCGTATGTAATTGGATCGTATCACCCAAACACAGAATGGTATCCGGGTATGCCCTGACGTTCAGACGTGTTTTTACTTCCACCTTTACCGTGTCATAAACAGGGCACTGCGGATGATGAAAGGCTTTGATAATATAGGTAGTGGTGGTATCAGGCCTTGCCACTACATTGGCACCCGTTGGCGTGTTTAGAGAATTATTCGGCGACCACTGCACTGCTGTCGGGTTTCCGGAAACATCTAATGGTATCTGTTCACCACGACAGATCACCTTATCCTTGATATCTGTCAGAACCGGACTGGTGTATACGCCCACCTTTACACTGTCTCTGCCGGTACATCCAAATGTATTTTCTGCATAGAATCTTATCCAGTAGGAGCCTGGGCCGGTTGGGATAAAGGTATCGCCGACACCTCTGGTGGTTTTGTTCAGCGAGTCTGTAAATGACCAGTAATATTCTTTTACCGGTGAGTTCGGTGAAGAATAGATAGAGTCTCTGATATTTACTATTCCGCTGCCGTCACATACATTGGCTTTGTCTACCCCGAAAGCGGTAAATAAGCGGGCAACATTCACCTTTTTGGTAGAAACGATATTCACGGTACAGCCAAAATTATCTTTCAGTACCAGGGTCGGTGTATAATCTCCTTCCCTTCTGTAAGTATAGTTGGTAGTGGTGCTTAACGTATTATCCAGTCGGGTATCGCCGTTTCCAAAATCCCAGATGGTGGTGGTGGTATTTTTGAATTGGGCTCTGAAGGTTACATCAAAAGGTGCGCATCCGAAATCCGGTGAGAATGAAAAAGTACCCTGCGGTCCGGCAACAATGATATAATCGGGTTTAAAGATGGTATCAGTGCAATTATTGGTGTCCACCACTATCAGTTTCACATCGAATGAATCCGAACGGGTATAAACACCTTGCGGTGTCCGGTTGTTATCATCACTGGTATTGCCATTTCCAAAATCCCAGAATACATTCTTAAACTGCATATTGGCAGGTGCCTGCAGCTGGAAATCGGTGATTAGATCGGGGCATGTTTTAAAAGTCGGGCTTGCGGTAAAGTTGACATGGATATTTTTAATGGTGACAAAATTGGTTTTCGCCACGGTATTCTCACAGCCTCTTCCGTCCGAGACTGTCAGCTTTATCGTATAATCCCTTTCCTGCGGAAATGCATGAACAGGTTCCCGTTCTGCTGACGTCGTGCCGTCACCAAAATCCCACAAATAGGACACGGCATTCGCACTGGAACGGTTAAAGAATTGAATGGATTTACCCGCGCACACTCCGTTCCTATCTTTATCGAAATCAGCCTTCACTTCCGATACGGTTACTGTCTTTGTTAGCGAATCCCGGCATCCTTCCTGATTTTGCACGGTCAGCTTTACGGAATAGGTACCTAATGCATTAAACCCATAAGATGCCGTTTGTCCGCTGGCAGTAGCAGTATTATTAAACAACCAGGAGTAAGAAACAATCGGTGAGCTATTGGAATAACTGCTGTCTCTGAAATTAAATACCGCCGTAACACATCCGCTGGCTTTATCAAAATTGAAATCGGCGTGTGCCTTTATAACGGTCACAGTATCTCTCTGGCTCGAAGCGATCAGACAGCCATTGTTGTAGCGTACAAACATTTTCACCACAAACTGTCCTTCTGCAGGGTAGGTAGCAACATAATTATTACCGAAACCCCTGTCGCCGTTTCCCAATTCCCATATGTAATTAAATACACCGGTATCACTGGGTGCCGACATCAGCACTTTCAGTGGTGCACATCCTTTTTGTGGTGTAAGGGTGTATCTGAATGAATCAATACTCGCGAATTTTATCACTTTTGAAAGCGTATCCCTGCAGCCGGTGGAATCGTTATAAACAGCTAAGGAAGCAGTCACTTCCGTCACACTGGGCGGGTAGGTATGGGATAAACTGGCATCCATGGTTGTCAGCGTTGTTCCGTCACCGAAAATCCAGGTTGCGGACGTATGTCCTTCTGATAGATTTTCAAAAGTCACCGTCTGGCTGTTACAGGTGGATACATAATTAAATCTTGCTTTAGGGTATGCCACAAAAATCTCCTGTATATCTAAAGTATCTCTGCAGGTATTATTGACTGCTATTAACTGCACCAGGTATTTTCTGGGCTGTGACGGCACGGTGTAGATATGCGTCGTATTCCTGCCCTGTCCGGTTCCGTCGCCGTACAGCCAGTAGAATTCTGTCGTAGGCCTGCCGCCGCTGGCCGTATAGGTTACCATCTCACGGTTCACACACACCTTCTCATAATCCATAGTCCCTGTAAACGGCACCTTATCGCCGGCATGAATAGGGCCGATGGTGGCTTCCAGTGAATCACAGGGTGCATCATACAGTACTTTCACTTTTACATAAAAATCCCCGGTTGTGGTGTATGTGTGAACGGGATTGGGACCCGTACCCGTTGTGCCATCGCCAAAATTCCACGTTATGCTTCTGGGCGTCCAGTTGTTGGTCAGGTTCGCATTAAAATGCACTTTCAGCGGAATACATCCTTCCGTTTTATCCGCAGCAGGATTCATCTGATCCGGCCCTATCCAAATATACAGCGGCTTGTCTGTTCTGTCCGTACAGCCATTGGCGGCAGTAACGATCAGACTAACATCATAATAGCCATTTCTGGGCAATGCCACGGAGGGATTCACATCTGTGACCGTTGTATAAAATCCGTTCGGACTGCTGATGATCCATTTGTATGTGCTGCCGTTTACCGAGTTATTCGTAAAATTTACGGTATATGGCTTGCATGATTTAGTCTGGTCTGCCGTAAAACCAGCTACTGGTGCCAGGTTTACCACTATCGTTTGCTGCATGGAATCGCGGCATCCTTCCAGATTGGTTGCCTTGACACTTAAATTATAGGTACCGGGATTGGGATAATTGATGGAAGGAGCAACAGTTGATGACGTTCTGCCATCACCGAAATCCCAGTTGCAAAAAATGGGGAAATAGTTAGATGAAACACTTGCAGTCGCAGTGGTATTTGTACACACAGGCGAAGGCACACTTGCGTTCAGGGTAAATTTTTCTATCTTGACGGCATTGGGTTTCGTCTTTGTTGTGACACAATTATTCATATCCCGTACAGAAAGCGAAACGGTATAATCTCCTCCGCTGTTATATACGACAGTTGGATTTGATGCAGTCGAAGTGGTGCCGTTGCCAAAATCCCAGGAATAGGTTACTGCAGACTGCGCCGTCACCGTACTTTGGAAATTGGCATTGAACGGCAACAGACAGGTTTGTGCCTTGTTTATGGTAAAATCCACTGCAGGAGCCGTTGCTTTCTTGATAAAGTCCCTAACCGTCAGCGTATTTTTACACCCGTTGCCGTCGGTGACAATCAATGATACCGTTAAGTTTCCGCTGAACGTATAAGTATGCAGCGGATGTTGAGTCGTTTCCGTTCTACCGTCACCCATATCCCACAGCCAGTTGACGACTGGCGCATCCCCGGGAGTCGATAGATCCTGAAACTGCACATTAAACGGCACACATCCGGTTCGCGGCAATGCATCAAAATTGGAAACCGGGTCTTTAAACACGGTTACCGTTTTAGTGATGGTAGAAGATTGACTGCCTTTGTAGACAGTCAGTTTTACATTGTATACACCCGGCAGGTTAAAGATGGCGCTCGGATTGCATTCGTCGGATGTATTGCCGTTTATCCCCAACTCCCAGAAACAACTATCCGGAAAACCGGTGGATGTGTTGGTAAAGGTTACATATAATGGTGCGCATCCTTTGTCTTTACTCATATTGAAATTGGCGTTCAGCTGAGCAAAAGATGTCAGAGGCATTATACTAAATGCGCAACAACACAAGGCAATATATATGACACTTTCAGAAGACCGTAGGCGGCCTCGCAATAAGCGATATGAAAAAAACATGGGTCATGGGGTTTTTATGTTAACGTAATATTACGTGCGTTTTGTCGTATTGTCAATAGATTATTTGTAATTTTCTGACGAAAACGTTGATTAATTGATTTAAAGCAACCCATATTCCCTTATTTAACATTTCATCCATGAAAGGCATCCTGCAATTATCCGTCATTCCCATGCGCGCAACCCCTTCTGACAAGGCAGAGATGGTCAATCAGGTTTTATTCGGAGAAACGTTTGATGTCTTGGAACGAACCGAAAAATGGTGTAAAATAAAACTGCACCACGACCACTACGAAGGATGGATAGACAATAAGCAATATGCATGGACGAAGACAAAAAATAAAAAGGAAATATCCGTTGTCTCCTCCTTGTTTGAGAAAATAAAAAAAGAAGATGCAACACTTATCATTCCGATGGGCGCTGTGACGGAACATACCAAACCAGTTCATCGTTCCTTAATTAAGACCGCCCTGCTTTTTCTCCATACACCGTATTTGTGGGGCGGCAGAACATTCATGGGCATCGATTGTTCCGGTTTCACACAGGTAGTTTTCAAAGTTCATGGCATTCCACTTAAACGCGATGCCTGTCAGCAGGCGGCACAGGGCAAGAAAATAAACTTTGAAAACAGCACAACCAACGACCTGGCGTTTTTTCACAATACGGAAGGACGGGTGATACATGTAGGTATCGTCATCAAAGAAAAGGATAAAACCCGAATCATACACGCCTCCGGAAAAGTGAGAATGGACATACTGGATGAAAAGGGGATTTATGATGAGGCAACCCATGCGTACACACACCGGCTGCACAGCATCAAAAGAATGGAACGATGAAAAAGATACTGAATACCGCACAAATCCGGAATGCCGACGCATACACGATTCAGCACGAACCCATCCCCTCCGTTGAGCTGATGGAAAGGGCTTCTATTGCATTCGTGCGGCAGCTGGAGCAAGACTTTCCGGATAAACACCTTCCAAAGCATATCATTTGCGGCAACGGCAATAACGGCGGAGACGGACTGGTTATAGCCCGTTTATTGCTCCAGCAATTACATCCGGTTACCGTATATATTTTTGACAGCAAAAATCCCTCTGAAGACAATCTGACCAATCTAAAACGGCTTCAAAAAAAGTACCGTCACTGCATCCATTATATCAAAGACTGTGACTTTACGGACACCTTGCAGCAAGATGCCATTCTGGTGGATGCCATTTTCGGAAGCGGATTAAACAAACCGATACAACAGGACAGCCTGTACTTTGATGTCATTCAGAAACTGAATGAAAAGAAATTCAGGGAGGTGGTCTCCGTCGATATTCCCAGCGGATTATTTGCCGACCAACACACCGAAGGCATAGCCGTACAATCCGGAAAATGCTACACGTTTCAATCGCCTAAACTGGCTTTCCTGCTTCCGGAAAACGGGAAATACGTTCCGGACTTTACCATCCTGGACATCGGATTACATACAGATTTCATCAAAAAGGAACAAAGCTTTTTTTTCTATCTGGAGCAGGAAGACATGGAACCTATTCTTCCCGCCAGGACAAAATTTTCGCACAAGGGAATATATGGACATGCACTCCTCGTTGCAGGCAGTCATGGCAAAATGGGTGCAGCGCTGTTAGCCGCAAAAGCCTGTCTGCGCAGCGGAGCCGGGCTGATCACCGCGCATATTCCCAAATGCGGTTATGCCATTTTCCAGTCCGCCTTTCCGGAGGCCATGTGTGCAACGGATAAAAACAGCACCTGCATTTCCTCCATTCCCGATTCTAAAAAATACGATGCCGTTGCCATCGGCCCGGGACTGGGCGACCACCCGCTGACACAAAAAGCATTTGCCGCCTTTTTGAAAAAAAATAAAGCGCCGCTCATCATTGATGCAGATGGGTTGAATAGGCTGTCTAAAAACAAGACGCTTTTAAAATCGCTGCCGGAAAACACCCTGCTCACGCCGCATCCCAAAGAGTTTGAACGCTTAGCCGGCAGATGGAAAAATGATTTTGAACGATTGCAGCTGCAACAGGATTTTTCCAGAAAACACAAAGTGATCGTCGTGCTGAAAGGTGCACACACGAGCATTTCCGATACGAACGGCCAGGTGTATTTCAACTCCACCGGCAACCCCGGCATGGCCACCGGCGGCAGCGGCGATGTACTGACCGGTATCATCGCCGGACTTTCAGCACAACGCTGCCCGCCTTTACACAGCGCCCTGCTGGGTGTTTACCTGCACGGACTAGCGGGCGACTGTGCACTGCAGACGCAAAGCATGGAAAGCCTGACGGCTTCCGACATCATCGAACATCTGGGAAACGCATTCATGATTCTACACCGTGATAAAAATGCCTGAAAGAAAAAAAATAGTGGTACTCACCGGCGCAGGTATCAGCGCGGAAAGCGGCATCAGGACATTTCGCGACAGCGACGGCCTGTGGGAAAATCACCGCATTGAAGAGGTGGCCACTTTTGAAGCCTGGCAGCGCAACCGCGAACTGGTGCTGGACTTTTACAACCAGCGCAGAAGGCAGCTGCTCGAATGCGAACCGAATGAAGCACACCGATTGCTCGTGACATTAGAAAAGAAATACGATGTACACATCATCACACAGAATGTGGATGACCTGCACGAACGTGCCGGCTCATCGAATGTCCTGCACCTGCACGGCGAATTGCTGAAAGTGCGCAGCACCCTGAATGAACATCTTGTTTACGAATGGAAAGAAGATTTGAATACCGGCGACCGCTGTGAAAAAGGCTCGCAGCTGCGACCGCATATCGTTTGGTTCGGTGAACCGGTACCGATGATAGAAGCGGCGGGAAAGATTGCCGCACAGGCTGACATCTTTGTGGTCGTCGGCACTTCGCTGGTGGTTTATCCGGCGGCAGGGCTGGTACACTACACGGATTTTACGGTACCGAAATACGTCATTGACCCGAACAAACCTGCCATTTCAGGCATGCAGAACGTGGAGTATATTACCGAGAAAGCCGGTGCGGGGATGAAGTATCTGGCAGAGAAATTGATGGAAGAATAAGGATTTTAGAATTGAGAATCGAGAAAACATATAATCTATAACTGCAACAATAAATGACGGACGAAAGTAAAAACCCGTGGACTTCCTTATCCATACAGATCGTGTACGACAACAAATGGATTACCGTCACGCATGAAGAGGTGCTGACGCCGGGCGGCAGCAAGGGTATTTACGGCAAGGTGCACCTGAAAAATTATGCCATCGGCATTGTGCCGCTGGACAAGGACGGCAATACCCGGCTCGTCGGCCAGTACCGCTATCCGCTCAGCGAGTACAGCTGGGAAATCCCGGAAGGCGGCGGCCTGCTGGAAAACGATATCCTGGAAGCGGCACAGCGCGAGCTGAAGGAGGAAGCGGGGCTGACGGCGAACAAATGGACACAGATTGCCGTTAGCCATACATCCAATTCGGTGTCGGACGAACTGGCGGTGATTTTTGCGGCACAGGAACTGACGGAATGCGACAACGAACCGGACGATACGGAACAATTACAGATAAAAAAACTATCTTTAAATGAGGCTATAGCAATGGCGATGGACGGAACCATCAAAGATGCCATCTCAGTGCTGGCATTACTAAAACTGAAAATACTGATCGATGAAGGAAAATTTGAAATTTGAAATCAACTATAGCTGTATTCCCACTTTTGACGAGTTGCCGGATAACTATCAGCTTCTGATACAGGAAGCACGCAAGGCGAAGGAAGGCAGCTATGCGCCGTATTCCAATTTTAAGGTCGGTGCGGCTATGCTGCTCAACAACGGCCAGATCATCCACGGCAGCAACCAGGAGAACGCCTCCTACCCGATCGGGTTTTGCGCGGAACGCACGGCGCTGAGTGCCGCCGCTTCCCTGGCCTCCCATGAAAAGATAAGAGCGATTGCCATCACGTGCAGCAGCGAACACAACCCCGTGACGAAACCGGCGGCACCCTGCGGCATCTGCCGCCAAACCATCTTTGAGGCGGAATGCAAACACCGCCAGGATATTGAAGTGCTGCTGATGGGCGAAACCGGGCCTGTTTATATATTCAAAACCATCAAAGACCTGCTTCCCCTGCATTTTGACGCGGATTTTTTATAGATAAAACCATACTAATTATTTTATGATTCTGGCAGCGTTACAGACAGGATTCTGCATTTCAAAATTATAATACGCAGCTTCCAACGAGAAGACAGAATATAATATCCCCATTTGATTATTTATAAAAAAATTACTATGTTTGATAAAGCGCACCTAAGGTGCGGGAATATAACCAACAGCAGGTTGAATATGCGAACCAATGGTGCGCATATAAACAAGTGAGGCCCAATGCTATAAACAGTCAACATGTGTATTGCAGTATACACAGAAACACAAAAAGGATTAAAATTATGTCCATTTAACTAAAGCTCATTATTAAAGGGTATATTTATTAGAAAAACTATATTTAATTGAAAAAACAAAATAATGAAAACGCAATATATTATTTTATTGATTAGTAGTTTATTTGCCGTTACAGCAAAGTCCCAAGGCATAAAAAAAACGGGAAAAGATACAGTAAAAGCCGGAAGAGCAAATGACCGCCTTAAAAATGCCGGGCCTGTTCAGGACTGGCCTAAAAAAAGTAAGCCTGATAGTAAGAAAGATATAAAACCTGCACCTTTAACCGACTCGACGCGTCATAAGCATTAAGATAACTAACCACTTCAACGGATATTTTCACCTTTCAAGTTGGAGTTAACAGATGAAGAAAAAATAAAATTACGACCAAAATTTACAAAGAAAAATATTTACTATTTTGGCGCGGACAATTCTGATTGAACGAAAAAGAGTTTATAATTTTTAAGAAACAAATGGACATGTAAAATTAGCACTGGCATAACAGCGGTCACGGCGCAATGGCTGCAATATTCTTAATTCAACTTCACTCTTCTTAAAATCTTTTCACTAAATTTATACTGCAGGCTGCGAACTCGCCACTGTCGCCGGGCAGCAAAACCGTTGTAAGCAAGACTAAAAGACAACAGTGCAACGATCAAATGGACAACAAAACGACCAGACTTTTGACTACCAAATAATTCTCGGGCGACAAAAACTCGGTTGAAAATTTCGCTGTAACTCGACAGCGACCAGACCATTTTGCCGACACTAAAGCCAACGCAAGGTTTTTAAAATATTTCTACCGCACATTTTAAAAAATAATTTTAGCCAGCCGGCATCGGCACATTTGGGAGTTGTCCCTCACACAACCCGACACACAGGCAAACTCAAAAAGAGCCAATTATCCACCGCACCAAGATGATTTTCGTCACATTTTAAAGTTTTCTCAAAAAAACTTGCAGGTATAAATAAAATAAACTATTTTTGTGAGCGAATATTCACTTACTTAAAAATATATACAAAATGAACGGTAAAAACAACATAGCAATAGGCTTCCTGACAATGGGGCTTTTTATGGCTTACGGCTTTCTATTAATTTACCTGCGTGACTTCGCTCCGGGTAGAGAAGAATGGGCGAACTCATACAGTATCGGCAAGCATTTTGAAAGCAGACTGGCTCACGTTCACGGGAACTTGTTCGCCTTTCTAAACATCCTAATTGGCTATTTGCTTCTACATTTCAGAGACAAACTTCAAAACGTGAAAGCTATTTCTTGGTTGGCACTTACAGGTTTATTAATGCCAATAGGAATACTAACGGAGGTGTATTTTGGTTTGCCTCCTGCACTGGTATTAATTGGAGCAATTGCAATGACAGCCTCTGTGATTTGGTTAGGAGTTGCTTTTTTGAAAATGAGAACAATAAACTAATAACAAATGACAACAGCAATTTCAGACAGACAACTTGAAATTATCGATGCAGCTGGTAAAATATTGACTGCTTCGGGAGTAAGTGGTTTAACAATTAAGAACCTTGCAAAGGAAATGAAGTTTTCTGAGAGTGCCATTTACAGGCACTTTACAAGTAAAGAAGAAATAATTATTGCCTTACTTGAATATCTTGCTAAGAGTATGGATGAACGCTATACTAATGCAATTTCCAGCGAACAGTCACCCGAAGAAAAATTCACAACGCTGTTTCAAAATCAATTTTCATTTTTTAAAAAGAACCCTCACTTTGTAGTGGCGGTGTTTTCTGACGGACTGATGGAAGAAAATCAACGTATCAACGAAACGATATTGAAAATAATGGGTGTAAAGATGAAACACTTGATGCCGATTATTTTGGAAGGTCAACAAAAGAAAGATTTTACTAATGCAATATCATCTGATGAATTAATGCATATCGTGATGGGAACTTTTAGACTGCAAATGTTTAAATGGAGAGTTGCAAATTTTCAATTTGACATTATCCGAAACGGTGACAATATGATACAATCAGTGTTAACATTAATCAAATCAAAATGAAGAAAATACTTCCATATTTATTTGCAACTCTCCTCGCTGGGTTTGGCTTGCTTACTTTATTCCTAAGTACATCTGTAATTTTTGATTTGTTTGGTATTAGAGCCAAAGAAGGCAATTACGTTCTGTTTGTAGTTTGGTCAAATTTCATCAGTAGCATTCTTTATTTATTTGCAGCTTATGGGTTTATTAAAAACAAAAAATGGACAGCTACACTCTTAGGAATTTCAACAATTATACTCATCGCTGCATTTATCGGACTTAAAATACACGCTAATTCGGGTGGTATTTATGAAACAAAAACTGTTGGTGCAATGATTTTTAGAACGAGCCTAACGCTTGTATTTGCTGCGATAGCATTTTTTACCATTAACAAAAGATATTCAGTTAAGATTTAAAATATGAAAAAGACTATCTTAAAATTAGCAATAGCTGCAATGTTTATGAGCAGCCTTATGGTAAGTTGTGGCAATGCAACTGACAAACCGAACGAGCAGAAGGAAGCAAGTTCGCAAACAGATCATCATCACGAAGGAGAAAGTGAAGACATCGAACTTAACAATGGCGAAAGATGGAAAGTAGATGCCAAAATGATAATGCATATTCGCAATATGGAAAATGATATTGTTTCTTTTGCTAAGGCTGAACAAAAAGATTACAAATCATTAGCTGAAAATCTACAAACCAATATTGATTTACTTACTTCAAACTGCACAATGAAAGGCAAAGCCCACGATGAATTGCACAAGTGGCTATTACCCTACATTGATTTGGTAAAAGAACTTTCAGAAGCTAAAGACGAAACCGAAGCAGCAAAACAATTTGAAAACATTCAAACTTCATTCAACACATTTAATCAATACTTCCAATGAACATAAAAGAATTACACACACAAGAAAAACCAGTCTCACCAACTTCTCTTTTCAAAAGTGAATTAGGAAATGCAACAGCTATTCAAATTTTGAAAGGTGAAAAGTTAAAAGAGCATATTACCAAAACACCAACACTTTTGATTTGTGTGGAAGGAGAAGTGATTTTTGAAAATGAAAAAGGGATAAAAGAAACACTATTATCGGGTGACTTTATAAATATAGAACCTATGGTAAAACATTGGTTTTTAGGAATAAATGAAAGTCAATTAATTCTCATTAAGTAAAAAAATTGTCCAATGAAGTTAGCGAATATTCACAAACATTTTATTGCTCTATTATTGATAATAGGTGGCTTTCAATCTGCACAAGCACAAACTTGGTCGTTGCAACAATGTATTGACACCGCACAGGTTCATAACAAAATCCTGCAAATGAGCAGAAACAATATGGCCATTGGTGAACAAAGAGAAAAAGAAGCCAAAGCCAATTTAATCCCGAAAGTAACAGCCAATGCTGATTACAAGTATTTTACCAATTTGCCATACCAGTTGATGCCATTATCCACATTCAATCCGACAGCTCCAGAAGGTCAGTTTAAAGAAGCTCAATTTGGCGTTCCGCATAACATCAATGCAAACTTGCAACTCTCAATGCCTTTGTATAATCCGCAGGTTTATGGAGCAATACAAACTACAAAAATTGCTTCGGAATTACAAGAATTGCAGTATCAAAAAACGGAAGAGCAAATCTATTTTGAAATTTCCAATTTGTATTACAATGCCCAAATCATGCATCATCAATTGACATTTATTGACAGTAATCTGATTAATGCAGAACGGTTTTTAAAAAATATGCAATTGCTCAATGAACAATTGCTTGCCAAAGGAACAGATGTAAGCAAAGTAAAATTGCAAGTATTGCAATTAACCACCCAAAAAGAAACCATCAAAAGCAAATACGAGCAGGTTCTAAATGCTTTGAAATTTGCTATGGGTATTTCTATTGAACAAAATTTGCAAATTGATTCAAACATTCAATATCAAAACACAAATGAATACACTACTTCATCAATTTTAGATATTCGAATAATAAAAACTCAAAACCGCTTATTGTCGAGTGAACTCAACACACTCAATAAATCAAGGTATTTGCCTTCGCTAAATCTGGTTGGAATGTATGGAACAACGGGCTTTGCCTATAACGGAAAACCTGCTTCTTTTCTGAATTTTTATCCGATTGGCTTTGCAGGTATTCAACTATCCTATCCACTATTTAACGGAACGGTTACGTTTCGAAAAATAAATCAGAAAACGCTTGAACTCCGAAACAATGAACTTCAATTTGGAATGTTTACCGAACAAAACAATATGCAAGTTGAAAATGCCAAACTTCAAAGAGAAGATGCTAAAAAAACGGTAGAAACCACAACCGAACAAATTCAATTGGCACAAACAATCTACGAAAAAACCGTTCTTCAACAGAAACAAGGAACGGCAAGTTTAACAGATGTTTTGCTTGCAGACAATGCTTTGCGAGAAGCACAACAAACTTATCTATCTGCAGTAATTGATTACTTAAAAGCAGATTTAGAACTAAAAAAACTCACAGGAAATATTTCAACAAACAAATAATTATCACAATGAATGCAAAATCATTAATCCTAAAAAAAGTGCTATACGTTATCATACCGTTGGCGTTAATTGCCATTGTGGTAATTAAGTTGAAAACAAACAAGGAAATTACGCAGAGTAAAGTGTATCAATATGATAAAGAACAAGCTATAAATGTTCAAGTAGATACATTGCAACTTGAAAATGTGAATAAAGAATTTTCTTATTCAGGCACATTTGAGCCCAACAAGGAAACCAAAATAAGTGCCGAATTACAAGGGAAAATCAACACCATTTTAGTTGATGCTGGAAGCGTGGTAAGTAAAGGCCAAACTTTAATTCAGCTGGACAATTCATTGCTAAAATTGCAACTGCAAACTATTGAAGTGCAAATAGAAGGATTGGAAGCAGATGTAAATCGCTATACCATTTTGGCTAAAGCAGATGCCATTCAAGGTGTACAATTAGAAAAAGCAGAATTAGGTTTGAAATCTGTTAAAGTTCAGAAAGCAACTTTATTGGAGCAGATAAACAAAACCACTATCAAAGCACCATTTAGCGGAGTGGTTACCGCTAAATTGAGTGAAGAAGGAGCATTTGCAGCTCCCGGTGTTCCATTGCTTCAAATAACTGACATTACAACTTTAAGGTTCACTGTAAATGTTCCCGAAAAAGATTTAAGCCAGTTCAAATTAAATCAAAGCTATTCACTTTCGGCAGATGCCTATTCTGAAATTTTATTGATTGGAAAAACTACTATGATTGGCAGTAAAGCTAATATGGGCAGTAGTTTTCCTGTTCAGTTTACGGTAAATAACACATCGGACTTGAAAATAAAATCTGGGATGTTTGGTAAAGTTTTACTTAAAAGCGAAACGTCTGGAAAGGGAATTATAATTCCGTCTTCTGCCATACAAGGCACTGAAAACCAATCTCAAGTTTACATAGTGAAAAATGGCAAAGCCCTTTTGCAAAACATCACTATATCAAATAAGATACAGAACAAAGCAGTTGTTTCAAATGGATTAAATGCAGGTGATGTAATTGTAACGAATGGCTTCATCAATCTTTTTGATGGTGCAAATGTAACTGTTAAATAAAATCAGCGAAAAATGAATATTACAGAAATATCAATCAAACGGCCTTCGCTAATAATAGTGCTTTTCAGCGTATTTACTTTATTAGGATTTATCGGGTATAAAAATTTGAGTTACGAATTAATGCCTGACTTTAATCAGCCAGTAGTTGTAATTAAAACAGTTTATCCAGGTGCCGAACCCAACGAAGTAGAAACATCCGTTTCACGGAAAATCGAAGATGCTTTGTCCAACTTGGAAGGTGTAGATTACTTGGTTACAAAGTCATTACCCAATGCTTCTATCATCATAGCCAATCTGAAATACGGAACAGATTTGGATAAGTCAATGCAAGACGCACAACGCTACATTGATAACATTCGAAAAGATTTACCACAGGATATTTTAAGTCCTGTAATGAGTAAAGTTTCCCCAAATGATTTGCCGATAATGTCTATTAGTGCAACAAGTAATATGTCCGCCACTGAGTTTTATCAGAAAATGAAAGATGATTATTTGCCCCAAATACAACAAATAAAAGGCGTTGCGGAGATTACTGTTTTAGGCGGTGAAGAAAGAGAAATACAAGTAAAAATAAATCAGGACAAACTGAAATTGTATAAAATTTCAATGGTTCAGGTTATTGAAGCAATTAATCGTTCTGGCTTAGACTTACCTGCTGGAAAGGTGCAAACCGAGAAAGAAAGTAATTCAGTTCGTTTAACAGGAAAATTTGCATCTATTGAGGATATTAAAAATGTTCAGGTGGCAATGCCAGTTGTAGGAAGTCCAGTTTATGTAAAAGATGTGGCAGATGTTATAGATGGTATAAAAGAAACCACTTCCATAAGCCGCTACAACAGTCAAAACGGTATTGGTTTATTGCTAAAAAAGCAAGGAGATGCAAACGCAGTAGATGTTTCAAAAGCAGTTCGAGAAAAATTTCAATCTATCAAACAACAAAATGCCAGTTCGGGTGTGAAATTTATTATTGCAGATGATAGCACCGACAACACGATTGCAGCCGTTAATTCCGTTGTTTTCGATTTGATTTTGGCGGTGTTATTGGTTTCGTTGGTAATGCTTTTATTCCTGAGAAGTTTTAGAAATTCATTAATCGTTTTGATAGCTATTCCAACATCTTTAGTTACCGCATTCGCTGTTATGTGGCTTTTGGGTTACACCTTAAACTTAATGACCTTGCTGGCAATGTCTTTAATCATTGGTATTCTGGTTGATGATGCTACCGTAGTTTTAGAAAACATACAAAAGCACTTAGATAAAGGAAAAGACAAACGATCTGCTGCTATGGATGGCCGAATGGAAATTGGCTTTGCGGCATTATCCATCACCTTGGTTGACGTTGTGGTTTTCTTACCCATTCTTTTTCTTCAAGTATTTGTTGCCGATATGCTCAAACAGTTTTCGGTTGTGGTAGTTACGTCTACACTCACCAGTTTATTGGTTGGTTTTACTTTAACACCTTGGATGGCTTCTCGTATTGGCAAAAAAGAAGATTTACAACCTACCAATTTTTTCAATCGCTTTTTGCTATGGTTTGAAATTCAGTTAGAAAACTTCAATGAATGGTATGGTCGCAGATTAGAATGGGTTTTGAGCCATAAATTAGCTTTTACAGGTATCGTTATTGTGCTTTTTGCAATGACTTTAGGGATTATGAAACAAGGAATTATTGGTAAAGAATTAATATCAACAGGTGACCAAGGCAAATTTAGAATGGCTTTAGAGTATGATAAATCCACATCTATACAACAGAATAACTTAATTGCACAAAAAATTGAAACATACATTATTCAACAACCCGAAGTAGCAACGGTGTTCAGCAACATTGGCGGACCAAGCACTGGGATTGGAAGTTTGGGTGTTGGTTCTGCAAATAAAACTGAATTTACTATTCAATTAAAATCCAAAACCGAATTGGATAACTTAGCTACCGAGACATTTATGAAAAATCTTCGGGAAGAACTAAAGTCAAAATATCCGAGTATCAATTATTCAATGGCAGCATTGGGTTTAATTCCACGTTCAGCACCAATCGAAATTACGTTAAGCGGTAGCAATTTGAATTTGGTGATGAAAGCAGGTGATGAATTGAAAACGGTTATTGAAAAAATTCCCGGAGCGGATAATGTTCGCTTATCCGTTGAAGCAGGTAGTCCCGAATACAAAATAATTCCCGACAAGGATAAAATGCAACGTTTAGGCTTAACAACCGCTTATGTTGGTTTGAACCTAAGAACTGCCTTTACAGGAAATGATGATGCAACCTTAACCGAAAATGGAACTGAATATCCTGTGCGGATTTGGTTAGATGAATTTAGCCGACAAAATTTTGAAGATGTTCAACAACTGTCCATTATTAATCCAATGGGAATACCAATTGAAGTTTCACAGTTTGCAAGCGTAGAGCAAGATAATTCTCCGTCCTTGTTAGAACGAAAAGACCGACAACCAGCAGTTACACTTACTTCTGACGCTTTAGGCAGACCATCAGGAACTGTTGCTGATGATGTAATTGCATATCTCAAAGAAAATCCATTGCCAAACGGCATACAAATGACTTGGGGAAGTGACATCAAAAGACAGAATGATAGTTTTGGAGCATTAGGTTCAGTGTTACTCATTTCCTTTTTGCTGATTTACTTGATTATGGTAGCACTCTATGACAGTTTTGTTTATCCATTTGTAGTGTTATTTTCAATTCCAGTTGCAACTATTGGGGCTTTTTTCGCATTGAATTTGTCGTTAAGCAATTTGAGTTTATTCGCCCT